>NZ_RZPH01000549.1:0-4031 GCF_004022825.1 Mesorhizobium sp. M7A.F.Ca.CA.004.04.2.1 | reverse complement strand
GTCGACATCGCCGATGGTGTGGAACTTGAAAAGCCGGTCGAGCTGCAGAACCTGCAGGCTGGCGGCCAGACCCATGTGCGCCTGCGAGTGCGTGTCGGCGCCGGCGCCAAGGCCGTCATCGTCGAACGTCAGACGGGTGACGGCGCTGCCTTGGGCAGCTCGGTCAGCCAGCTCGTGCTCGGCGAGGGCGCCGAGGTGACGTGGCTGATCGTCCAGGAGCAGCCGGAAACGGCGGCGCATCTGGCGCAGTTCAAGGCCCATATCGGCAAGAATGCGAAACTGACGTTGTTTGTCATGAACGCCGGCGGCAGACTGGTGCGCCAGGAGATCATGGTCAGGACGACTGGCGAAGGCGCCGATTTCAAGCTGCGCGGCATCAACCTCCTGGCCGGCGACACCCATACCGACGTGACCATGGTGCTCGACCACGCCGTGCCGCACACGACCTCGACGGAAGTCATCCGCAACGTGGTGACGGGCAAGGCGCGCGGCGTCTTCCAGGGTCGCATCAACGTCCATCAATATGCGCAGAAGACCAACGCCAAGATGGCCTGCAACACGCTGCTGCTGTCGGACGACGGCGAGTTCTCGACCAAGCCCGAGCTTGAAATCTTCGCCGACGACGTGATTTGCGGCCACGGCGCGACGGTCACCGAGATCGACCATAACCATCTGTTCTACCTGATGGCGCGCGGCGTCGACGAGAAAAGCGCGCGGGGCTTGCTCGTCAAGGCCTTCGTCGCCGAGGTGATCGAGGAACTTGACGACGAGGCAATCGTCGAAGCGCTGGAGGCGCGGCTCGACGGCTGGTTCGCGGCGCACGGGTGATTTGATGAACGCACCGGGCAAGATCGGAGATTTCTACGACGTCGAAGCGATCCGCCGCGATTTCCCGATCCTGTCGCGGGAAGTCTATGGCAAGCCGCTGGTCTATCTCGACAATGGCGCCTCGGCACAAAAGCCGCAGGCGGTGCTGGACACAATCCAGCATGCCTATTCCCAGGAATACGCCAACGTCCATCGCGGCCTGCATTTTCTCTCGAACGCCGCGACCGATGCCTACGAAAAGGCGCGAGAGACGGTGCGCCGCTTCCTCAATGCGCCGAGCACCGACAACATCATCTTCACCTCGAACACGACTTCGGCCATCAACACGGTCGCCTATGGCTATGGCATGCCCAACATCGGCGAGGGCGACGAGATCGTGCTGTCGATCATGGAGCACCACTCCAACATCGTTCCCTGGCATTTCATCCGCGAGCGGCAGGGCGCCAAACTGGTCTGGGTGCCGGTCGACGATCTCGGCGTCTTCCACATCGAGGAATTTGAAAAGCGGCTGACCAGCAAGACAAAGCTCGTTGCCATTACCCACATGTCGAACGCGCTTGGCACTGTGACGCCGATCAAGGAAATCGTGCGCATTGCGCATTCGCGCGGAATTCCGGTGCTGGTCGACGGCAGTCAGAGCGCCGTGCATATGCCTATCGACGTGCAGGATCTCGACTGCGACTTTTTCGTCTTCACCGGGCACAAGGTTTATGGCCCGTCGGGCATCGGCGTGCTCTACGGCAAGAAGGACATTCTCGCTGGCATGCGGCCCTTCATGGGCGGCGGCGAGATGATCGAGGAGGTGACGGAAGACATCGTCACCTACAACGAGCCGCCGCACCGCTTCGAGGCCGGCACGCCGCCGATCGTCCAGGCGATCGGGCTGGGTGCCGCGCTCGACTATATGGAAACGATCGGCCGCGAGCGCATTGCCGCCCATGAGGAAGACCTCAAGAACTACGCGCATGAGCGGCTGCGCTCCATCAATTCGCTGCGCATCTTCGGTGATGCGCCCGGCAAGGGCGCCATCATCTCGTTCGAACTGCAAGGCATTCATGCGCATGACGTGTCGATGGTGATAGACAGGCAGGGCGTTGCGGTGCGGGCGGGCACGCATTGCGCCCAGCCGCTGTTGAAACGCTTCGGCGTAACCTCCACATGCAGGGCATCGTTCGGCATGTATAATACCAGGGCCGAAGTCGACGCTTTGGCCGAGGCGCTTGAAAAAGCGCGCAAATTCTTCGGATGACGAGTTTTTTGGGTGACGACCATGGATGATGCAAGCATCGCTGCCGAGACCACTCCGGAAACCGCGCCCAATACGCTGGTTTCGGGATCAGCCATTCCAGCCGACGAACTGGCGCGGCTGACCGACGACATCGTCTCGGCGCTGAAGACGGTCTACGATCCGGAAATCCCGGCCGATATCTACGAGCTCGGCCTGATCTACAAGATCGACATCGAGGACAATCGCTCGGTCAAGATCGACATGACGCTGACCGCTCCGGGCTGCCCTGTCGCCGGCGAAATGCCCGGCTGGGTCGAAAATGCCGTCGGCGCCGTCGAAGGCGTGTCCGGCGTCGAGGTCAACATGACCTTCGACCCGCCGTGGTCGGCCGACCGCATGTCGGAAGAGGCGCAGGTCGCGGTGGGTTGGTACTAGCGTTGGGCCTGGCATACTTGCGCCAGGGGTAAAACTTCACCATTTTAGGTGAGGAATCATTCGGCAGGCCTTGAACCTGCATGGAATGGAAGGAAAAAGAATGGGACGCTTTGCCGTCATCACGATGACCGAAAAGGCCGCCGACCGGGTGCGCGAGATTGTCGCCACGCGTGACAATGCGCACGGCATCCGCCTCGGCATCAAGAAGGGCGGCTGCGCGGGCATGGAATATACGGTCGATCTGGTGACCGAGCCCAATACCAAGGACGACCATATCGAGCGCGACGGCGCGCATGTCTATGTGGCGCCCGAGGCAGCGCTATTCCTGTTCGGCACCGAGATGGATTTCGAGCAGACGACGCTGCGCACCGGCTTCACCTTCCACAATCCGAACCAGAGTTCGGCCTGCGGCTGCGGCGAATCCGTCGAACTGAAGCCGGCCGACCTGAAGGCGCTGGCAGAGGCACGCGCCTCCGCCTGACCCTCCTTCGCCCGTTTACGGGGCTAATCCACCCACATGCCCGTGCGCTTGTGCCAGTCGGCGATCGATTCCTCGGGATAGACGTCGAAGACCTTGTCATGCTTGCCAACCACCGGCTCCACCCAGTTCGCCTTGTATTTCAGCATGAGGTGCACCTTGCTTGGCGGAATGGGTAAATCGCTGTCGATCGCCGAAGCGAAGGGATGCACCAGCTCCGGCCATGTCGGGTCGTAGAGCCAAAGGGCTGATCCACATTTCTTGCAGAAATTGCGCTCGCCGGTCGAGATTTCGCAATGCGGATGCTCGTCGTCCTCGATCTCCGCCCGAAAGACGCCGAGGCTGCGCTTGCCCCTGATGTTCAGTGTTTCGTTGTCGGCACCGAGATTGATGGCAAACCCGCCGCCGCCCTGCTGCTTGCGGCAGATCGAGCAGTAGCACAGCATGAATGGCGCCGGCGTGTGGCTCTCCACCTCGAAACGGACGGCATTGCAGCGGCAGGAGCCTTTGAGCAGCACGGGCATAGCGGGAACTCCGATCGACCTCACACAACCTGTCAGCATGATTTTGGTTGCGGCGATGACAAGGCCAAACGCCGGTGACATGATCGCGGCATGGACAATGAACGCATCGCCGAACTGTTCGAAGGCCTCGGCCCGGTCAGCATCCGAAAACTGTTCGGCGGCAAGGGCATCTATTTCGACGGTGTCATCGTCGCCATCGTGCTGCGTGGCGAATTGCTGTTGAAGGCCGACGAGCAAAGCGTGCCCGAGTTCGAGGCCGCCGGCTGCACGCAATGGACCTATACCGGCTCGCGCCACGGCAAGCTGGTCGCCATGCCCTACTGGAGCGTTCCAGACAGCGCTTTCGATGATCCCGACGAGATGACGATCTGGGCACGCCGGGCCTATGAGGCGGGGCGACGGGCGGGGAAGTAGATTCCCGCAAGCGCGAGGCCACCCCCTCATCCGTCCGCTTCGCGGCCACCTTCTCCCCGAGGGGAGAAGAGGTCGACGTCGGCGCTGCAAGCTCCTCTCCCCTCGGGGAGAGGTCGGATTGCCC
>NZ_RZPH01000548.1:0-4040 GCF_004022825.1 Mesorhizobium sp. M7A.F.Ca.CA.004.04.2.1 | reverse complement strand
CGTTGCCGAAGCGGATGTCGAGCACCGAGCCCGGCAGATCGTAGTCGGCAGGGCGATGGATCGTCACCAGATCGAGTTGGATGCGCGGCAGTGCCTTGGCGAGATCTGGCAGCGCCGGAACCAGCATGAGCAAGGCAAAGGAGATCGGCGCCCGGATGGTCACGGTCTGGACGGCACGCGGCTCGAACAGTTCCGCGGTGCTGTTGCCGATGGTGGCGAAGGCCGACTGGATGTGAGGCAAGTAGGCCGCACCCTCCGGCGACAGTGCAACGCCCCGCGCCAGCCGCGAAAACAAACGTGTCTTGAGCCGCTCCTCGAGAAACCGGATGTGCTGGCTGACGGCTGCCTGGGTGAGACCGAGCTCGGCTGCCGCCGCGGTGAAATTCGACAGCCGCGCCGCCGCCTCGAAACTGCGCAGCCAGTCCAGAGGCGGCACGGGTGTATTTGTACGAGCCATTAGTATTCTGCGGTCATTGGCTAAAAAATGATAATTTGAGTTATGCCTGTCGCGCGATCAACATGCAATCGAAACCCTGCGGATCAGGCTGCGGGGGACGCAATGAACAGGAACGGATCTCCATGCTCACCCACGCGCTGATCGGCGACGAAGGCAGAACAATCGACCTTGGCTGGCAGGACGGGTCGCGCAGCCGTTTTCATGCCATGTGGCTGCGCGACAATGCGCTGGACGACAAGACGCGCAGCGCCGGCAATGGTCAACGGCTCATCACCATTCTCGACATTCCCGCCAACACCAGGATCGGCGCCGCGTCGATCAAAGGCGGCGCCCTGGAAGTCAGCTTCGTGCCCGAGCAGAAGACGGTCAGCTTTCCCGCGGCATGGCTGAGCGCCAATGCCTATGATCGTGACGCAGGCCGCCAGCCGGGCTGGACAGGCGAGGCCACCGTGCGATGGACCAAGGCCTCGATGCAGAATTCGGTACCGCGCGCCGGCTATGTTGCGGCCAGCCGCGATCGTGCTGTGCTGGGGCAATGGCTGTCGGCGGTGAAAACCTATGGCTTCGCGGTGATGGACGATCTGCCGACCGAATCCGGGGCGCTGTGCAAAGTATCCGATCTGTTCGGCTACATCAGGGAGACCAATTACGGGCGCTGGTTCGAAGTGCGCGCCGAGGTCAATCCGAACAATCTCGCCTACACGAATCTCGGCCTCCAGGCACACACCGACAACCCCTATCGCGACCCTGTGCCGACGCTGCAGATCCTGTCCTGCATCGAGAATACGGTTGAGGGCGGCGAGTCCAGTGTCGTCGATGGGTTTGCCGTCGCGGCTGCGCTGCAGGCTGAGAACCCGGAAGGCTTCCGGCTGCTGAGCTCATGCCCGGCGCGCTTCGAATATGCCGGCTCTTCCGGCGTGCGGCTGCAGGCGAAGCGGCCGATGATCGAGCTCGGGCCCGATGGCGAGCTGATTTGCATCCGCTTCAACAACCGCTCCCTGGCGCCGACGGTCGACGTGCCGTTCAGCGATATGGAAGCGTACTACGCCGCCTATCGCCGGTTCGCGGAACTGATCGAGGATCCATCCTTCGAGGTGACGTTCAAGCTCGAAGCGGGGCAGGCGTTCATCGTCGACAACACCCGCGTCATGCATGCCCGCAAGGCGTTTTCCGGTACCGGTAAGCGCTGGCTGCAGGGCTGTTACGCAGACAAGGACGGTCTGCTGTCGACGCTCGCGGCGATCGAGCATGGGTTCAAGGAGGCGGCGGAATGAGCGGCCAGGATTTGAACGCGGACACCATCGTCGAGTTCATCGCCGACATCTTCGAGCGCCGGGGTGCCGAATCCTATCTCGGCGAACCCGTCACCATGTCGGAGCACATGCTGCAGGGCGCCTGGTTCGCCGAGCAGGACGGCGCGCCGGACGAGCTGGTGGCGGCGGCGCTGCTGCACGACATCGGCCACTACACCAGCGAGTTCGGCACCTATTCGCCCGAGGATGTCGAGGACAAGCATCATGACGAGGCCGGTGGCGAGGTGCTGGCGCCGTTCTTTCCGCCGGTCATCGTCGAATGCGTCAGGCTGCATGTCGCGGCCAAGCGCTATCTCTGCGCCACCGACCCGACCTATTTCGGCAGGCTGTCGCAGGCCTCGGTGCACACGCTGTCGCTGCAGGGCGGGCCGATGAGCGCCGATGAAGTGGCCGAGTTCCGCAAGAACCCGTTCCACGAGGAAGCGGTCCGGGTCCGCATCTGGGACGAGAGCGGCAAGATCGCCAACATGAAGACACGGGCGTTTCGCGATTACGTGCCGCTGCTGCAGCGGGTGGTGACACAGTTCGCCGCGGGTAAGCCGGCGTAATTCCCTCGAAGGAAGGAGGCAGGGTGCAAGCCATGCCTCCTTCCTTTTTTACTCCGCAGGAATGGCGCTCGCCTATCCCTTGTGGTGCACCTGCTGCAGGCCGTAGACCGGCGTCGCCAAGCCGGCCTGCCTGGCTTTCAACTGCAGCGCCAGGAACTGCGAATAGTGTCGTGATTGGTGCAGATTGCCGCCGTGGAACCACAGCGCCTCCTGTTGCGTCGGCTTCCACATGTTGCGCAGCTCACCTTCCCAGGGGCCGGGATCCTTGGTGGTGTTCGAGCCGAGGCCCCAGCATTTGCCGACCTTGTCCGCGGTCTCGCGCGATATCAGATCGGCGGCCCAGCCGTTCATCGAGCCGTAGCCGGTGGCGTAGACGATGAGGTCCGCAGGCAGTTCCGACCCGTCGCTGAGCAGAACCGAGTGCTGCTTGATCTCTTCGACGTCGACGCCGCTCTTCAGCTTGATCGAACCATCGATAACCAGCTGCGAGGCGCCAACATCGATGTAATAGCCAGAGCCGCGCCTTAGGTACTTCATGAACAGGCCGGACTCGTCGTCGCCCCAGTCGAGCATGAAACCGGCCTTTTCCAGTCCCTTGTAGAACGCCGCATCGCGTTTCTTCATCTCGGCATAGGCCGGGATCTGGAACTCGTGCAGGATCTTGTAAGGCAGCGAAGCGAAGATGAGATCGGCCTTGGCGGTGGTGATGCCATTCTGCAGCGCCTGCTCCGAATAGAGCGAACCCAGTCCGATTTCCATCAACGTGTCGGACCTGGAGATATGGGTACTCGAGCGCTGCACCATGGTCACGTCGGCACCAGCTTCCCAAAGTGCGGCAGCGATGTCATGGGCGGAATTGTTGGATCCGATGACAACGGCCTTTTTGCCGGCATAGGCGTCGGGACCCGGATGCTTCGACGAGTGGTGCTGGTCACCCTTGAAGGTTTCCATGCCCTTGAATTTCGGCAGATTGGCCTTGCCGGACTGTCCGGTTGCCAGCACCAGCTGCTTGGGCTTCAGCGTGATGTCCTTGCCGTCGCGGTGGACGACGACGGTCCATTCCTTCGTCTTGTCGTCATAGGACGCACTTTTGGCCTCGGTCGAGGACCAGTAATTCAGCTCCATCACCTTGGCGTACATTTCCAGCCAGTCGCCGATCTTGTCCTTGGGCGAGAAGACCGGCCAGTTCTTGGGGAAATCGATATAGGGCAGATGGTCGTACCAGACCGGGTCATGCAGGCAGAGCGATTTGTAGCGCTTGCGCCAGCTGTCGCCGGCACGCTCGTTCTTCTCGATGATGATGGTGGGCACGCCAAGCTGCCGCAGCCGCGCGCCGAGCGCGATGCCGCCCTGGCCGCCACCGATGATCACCGTATAGGGCTGCGTCTTGAAGCCGAGCTCGGCGGCTTCCCTCTCGCGTTCTTCTTTCCATGTCGGACGGTTCTTGCCCGAGCCGTGCCTGGCGCCCATCGGCCGCGCAAAGCCTGCCGGCTCCTCGTGGCCTTTCAGTTCGGCCATGGTGGTCAGCAGCGTCCAGATCTTGCCGTCCTTCAGCCTGATATGGCCGAAGCCGCGCGCCACTTCCGTCTCGAAGCTGATCCAGCCCTCGATCAACCCGTCGCTCTCCGTCGCGTCCTCGCCCTTGGCGATGGCGAAGTGCGACGGCCTGGTTTTCGACAATTGGTTTTTCAGCATGTCGCGGACCTGGTGGCGGCGTTCCAT
>NZ_RZPH01000547.1:0-4041 GCF_004022825.1 Mesorhizobium sp. M7A.F.Ca.CA.004.04.2.1 | reverse complement strand
GGCAGGATGTTGTCGAACGGGTCGGTCGCGTGGATCGCAGCGACCGCCGCGCGGGCGACCTTCAGGTGCGATTCCGTGACATCCTGCGAAAACGCCGGCGAAGAAAAGGCGAAAACGGCCGAGGCCGCCAGAAGGACGGAAAGGCTGCGAACCCGGTTATGCAACGTCATGATCGGTAGAACTCCCTGGTTTTCGGGCGGCATGGACGGTTTGGATGCCGTCGCCGCCGGCGATGATGGCCGCTGAAGCCAGCCCGATGAAAAGACCATGCTCGACAACGCCCGGAATGGCGTGGAGAGCATTCGAAAGCGCTCTTGTATCCGGAATGCGGCCAAAAGATGCATCGAGGATAAAATGGCCGCCGTCTGTAACAAAAGCCTGGCCGCCCGTCATCCTCAATGTGACCGGCCCGGAAAGACCGAGCTTTTCAGCCGCCGCGGCAACCGCGATTTCAGTGGCGCGCAGGCCGAATGGATTGACCTCGATCGGCAGCGGAAAACGGCCGAGCGTCTCGACCATCTTGGAGCGGTCGGCGATGACGATCATGCGCTGGGACGCCGCGGCGACGATCTTCTCGCGCAGCAGCGCGCCGCCGCCGCCCTTGACCAGGGTCAGTTCCGGGTCGACTTCGTCGGCGCCGTCGACGGTGAGGTCGAGCTCTGGCGTTTCCTCCAGCGTCGACAGCGGTACGCCAAGTTCGCGGCACAGCAACGCGGTGCGCTCCGAAGTCGGCACGCCGATGACGGTCATGCCGGTGGCGACCTTTTCGGCAAGCAGCCGCACGAACTCTTCGGCCGTGGTGCCGGTGCCGATGCCGAGCCGCATGCCTTCGCTCACATGGGCGAGTGCTGCCCGCGCGGCTTCGACCTTCAACTGCCTTGCATCCATGTCGGTTATTGCCCCGGAAATTCGCTGCCGGGCTCGTAGCATTTTTGCCGGTCCGGTCAAAGCCCCAGGCGGCGGGTCCCCAGGTGATCCTGCGTAGGAATTATTTCCTTGACCGGTGAGGGCAGCTATGCTACATTTTTGGTTATGGTGCTGATTTGCGCCAACGACCCGCCGCTGTGGCGGGTTTTTCATTTCTGGAAGCTCGCCGCGAAATGTCCGGTCCGATGGGGCCTGCTTGCCCGGCGCGCTCGCCCAGGACAATCGCTTCAGGTTTTGGAATTCGCCCCGTCACCCTTTTCCTGACGCTGGCGCCGCCCCTCACCTGCCTGCCGGCATCCTCTCCCCGTATAGTGAGGGGCGCTCTCATCGGTGGTTTCGCCAATCACCAGCGTTGCAAGAAGGGCGCCGTCATTGCGGCCAGCCACTTCTCCCCGTCACTATACGGGGAGAAGTGCCCGGCAGGGCGATGAGGGGCAGCGCCGGCTTCCACAATTGGTGGTCCCGCCACACGTTGAAACTGTCACCGGTCTGAAGCGATTGCCAAGCCGGCTTGCCCCCAGTCAGCTTGCCTTGACGCGCCGCAGCCGCTATCGCCTGCCCATTGCACACCTGCCCAGGACAGACCATGACCCGACCAATCATCGTGTTCGACCTCGACGGTACGCTGATCGACACAGCGCCGGACCTGCTCGACAGCCTGAACCACAGCCTTGCCGCCAGCGAGATCGCCGCGGTCGACGAAGCCGGCTTCAGGCGTTTTGTCGGTCACGGCGGCCGGGTGATGATCGAGCGGGCGCACGCCGCCCATCAGCGATCGCTTGCCGTCGAGGAGCACGACCGGCTGCTGAAACTTTTCCTCGACCACTACACGCTCAACATCCCCGGCAAGTCGCGCCCCTACCCCGGTGTCGTCGAGGCGATCGCGCGCTTCGAGGAGGCCGGCTATGTCCTCGCCATCTGCACCAACAAATACGAAGCCAACTCGCTGGCGCTGATCGAGGCACTCGGCCTGACCAAACATTTCGCGGCCATCGCCGGCCAGGACACGTTCGCCTTCCGCAAGCCCGACCCGCGCCATCTGATCGAGACCATCAAGCTGGCCGGCGGCGACCCGCACCGCGCGCTGATGGTCGGCGATTCGCAAACCGACATCGACACGGCAAAAGCCGCCGGCATTCCCGTGGTGGCGGTCGATTTCGGCTACACCGACCGCCATGTCCGCGAATTCGAACCCTCGGCTGTCATTTCGCATTTCGACGCGCTGACGCTCGATCTGGCGCAGAAGCTGATTGCCGCTGCGGGAAACTGACGGAATGTAGCCGGCGTTGGTCGGAGACAGGGCGCAAAGCACAGCAAAACCGATCCCTGTCAGAACGCCGGACAGCGCCTTGACTTACCGCACCCGCCTCCCTTATATCGCGGCTCGCTTGGCCTTTGGGCAACGAGCGGGCGATTAGCTCAGCGGGAGAGCACACCCTTCACACGGGTGGGGTCGCAGGTTCAATCCCTGCATCGCCCACCAAAATCCTTACGGCAGCCGGCGATGTCTGGTTGTGGAGATGCACCAGCCGCGATCAGCGCTTCATCGAGTGCAGGATGGCCTGCATGTGCTCTTCCAGGTCGAGTTCACCCCGAGCCTCGGCGGTCAACAGGTAATCGGCCTTGGCCCGGCGGTCGCCTCGGCTGATCGCCGGATAGGAGCAGATGGCCAGCAAGGCTTCCTGTTCAATCCGGTCTGCCGTCCTGCGTTCGTGGCTGCTGCTGCCCGCTCGATGAACAACCCTGTGAAGCCCGGCATAGCTGGCTTCATGGGCTCCGATCAGCGACCGCAATTCGGGTGAGGCCCCTTCCGCTTCGGCAAATTTCGGTTCAATGGCCGAGGCCACGGCGGTGAACGCAAGAAGTGTACGGCGGGTGACTTCGGGCATGCCTCGTATCCCTGCTCTCTGATCATGCAGGCACACCATAGCACCGGCGCAACGGTTCGAAGAGATGCTCCGGGACGCGACCGCACTGTCTGCTGACAAAATGTATTCGCTTCATAGCCCGCCCTCCCAGCGGCAAGTGTGGCCTTAAGTCGCAATGATTGGCTTGCTAAAGCAGGGTTTCGGGCTTCATTGACACCGCGACCAACACCATATGGTGATCCACAGCCCTCCAAAACGAGAGAAGCTCGCTTTGACACGGTCGCATTGCGGTCGTCAGCCGGCAATGGCTATGAACCAGGAACCTGAAAAACCATGCCAGAAAATATCAGACCGATTTCGAAAGACGTCCCCCTCATTCAGCTAGGCGTCTATCAGTGCCGCTTCCCGGTGAGCGAAGACCGGTCAGTGCCCGGCGGTTATCGTTTCTGTGCTGGGCCAACTTCGGCGGATCGCGTCTATTGCGATCACCACCACAGCATCGTGACTGCCGTCGACCCTCGCCGAACCCGTTCAGGTCTCCACCCCGCTCAACGACGCGCCGCGTAAGTCAAGCGGGCGGCGGCCCCTCATTCGGGCAGCTGCAAACCGGTGGACTGAATCGGCACGCATTCCGGCTGCGGAACAAACCGGCACGCCAGCGAGTTTCTGTCCGACGAAACTTGAGGGAAAGCCATGTCCAGATTGCTTCTGGCGACCAGCGTCGCCGTTCTTCTCGCCGGCGGGGCAGCCTTGGCCGCGGACGACAAGCCGCTGCCGCCGCCCAATGCCAAGAAGCTGTCGGAGATCATCGCCAAGGTCGAGCAGCGCGACGGCTTTCGCTATGTGGACGAGGTCGACTGGGACAGCGGCGCCTACACCGTCACCTATTACACGGCGGACAAGGCGAAGGTTGAAATCACCTACGATCCTGTGACGGCGGAGCCGAAATAGGGGAACGTTCCGACGCGAATCCACTGGCCTTTCTTGGCTGTGTCATCGGCCTTTCCGCTAGCGCCGCCCCTCACCTGCCTGCCGGCATCCTCTCCCCGTATAGTGACGGGGAGAGGGACGCTGGCATCGATGGTTTCGCCAATCACCATCCTTTGCAAGGCAAGGATGGCGCCGGCGTTGCGGCCAGCCCCCTTCTCCCCGTCACTATACGGGGAGTCGAGGCGTGGTCCGCGCAGCGGACGAAAAGCCAACTGCTTGGCTTTTCGAACAACGAACGCCCGGCAGGGCGATGAGG
>NZ_RZPH01000546.1:0-4048 GCF_004022825.1 Mesorhizobium sp. M7A.F.Ca.CA.004.04.2.1 | reverse complement strand
GCTTCGACCAGATCATGGCGATCCACGACGCAAGGACGCCGGGCACCGCCTTTTTCATCGACATATTGAATTCCGACGGAACTGGCGCGCAGGCCTGCGGCAATGGCATGCGCTGCGTCGTCCAGGCGCTCGCCGCCGAGACCGGCCAGAAGATCTTCACCTTCGAAACCGTGGCGGGCATCCTCAATGCGCGCGAACATGCCGACGGCTCGATCTCGGTCGATATGGGCACGCCACGCTTCGGCTGGCAGGATATCCCGCTGGCCGAGGAATTCCGCGACACCCGCATGATCGAGCTGCAGATCGGCCCGATCGACGCGCCGGTGCTGCATTCCCCCTCGGTCGTCTCGACGGGCAATCCGCACGCCATCTTCTGGGTCGACAATGACGTCTGGTCCTATGAGCTCGACCGCTTCGGCCCGCTGCTCGAGAACCATCCGATGTTCCCCGAGCGCGCCAACATCACCATCGCTCAGGTTACTTCGCCCGAAACCATGATCATCCGCACCTGGGAGCGCGGCGCCGGACTGACCAAGGCCTGCGGCTCGGCCGCCTGCGCGGCCGTGGTGGCCGCGGCCCGCACCAACCGGACCGGCCGCAGCGTTAGCCTGTTGACGCCAGGCGGCGGTACGCTGCATGTCGAATGGCGCGACGATGACCATGTGGTGCTGACCGGCGCCGCCGAATGGGAATTTTCCGGCAGCTTCGACCCGTCGAACGGGACATGGGCCCGCGACACCGAAAGCGCGGCCTGATGTCCGCTCTGCCCAAGAGCCCGGTGTCCAAGGGCATCGATGTCGTCACCTTCGGCTGCCGGCTCAACACCTATGAATCGCAGGTGATGCGCCGCGAGGCTGAAAGTGCCGGTCTGGGCGCGCTGGAAGGCGGCGCTTTGATCTTCAACACCTGCGCCGTGACAGGCGAAGCAGTGCGCCAGGCCAAGCAGGCGATCCGCAAGGCCCGCCGCGACAACCCACGGGCACGCATCATCGTCACCGGCTGCGCCGCGCAGACCGAGCCTGAAAAATTCGCCGCCATGGACGAGGTCGATCTCGTGCTTGGCAATGAAGAGAAGCTGAACGCCAATTCCTATCGCGCGCTGCCGGATTTCGGCGTCAACGACACCGAGAAGGCGCGCGTCAACGATATCTTTTCGGTGCGTGAGACCGCAGGCCACATGGTCGACGCCATCGAGGGCCGGGCGCGCGCCTTCGTCCAGGTGCAGAATGGCTGCGACCACCGCTGCACCTTCTGCATCATTCCCTACGGCCGCGGCAATTCGCGCTCGGTGCCGATGGGCGCCGTGGTCGAGCAGGTCAAGCGGCTCGCCGGCAACGGCTATGCCGAGATCGTGCTGACCGGCGTCGACATGACATCATTCGGCGCCGATCTGCCGGGGGCGCCGAAGCTCGGCAAACTGGTGAAAACAATCCTGAAACAGGTGCCCGACGTGAAGCGGCTGCGGCTGTCGTCGATCGATTCGATCGAAGCTGACGACGATTTGCTCGATGCCATCGCCACCGAGCCCAGGCTGATGCCGCATCTGCATCTGTCGCTGCAATCGGGCGACGACATGATCCTGAAGCGGATGAAGCGAAGGCACCTACGCGATCAGTCGATCCGCTTCTGCGAGGATGTGCGCAAGCTGCGCCCCGGTATCGTCTTTGGCGCCGACATCATCGCCGGCTTCCCGACCGAGACCGACGAAATGTTCGAGAACTCGGAAAAAATTGTCGAGGAGTGTGGCCTGACCCATCTCCACGTCTTCCCCTTCAGCCCACGCGAAGGCACGCCCGCCGCGCGCATGCCGCAGCTCCGCCGCGAGGTCGTCAAGCAGCGCGCCGCCCGGCTGCGTGCCGCCGGTGAAGCTGCCTATTTCAGGCATCTGTCGTCGCTCACCGGAACGCGCCAGTCGATCCTGATCGAGCGCGACGGCCTTGGCCGCACCGAGGGTTTTACGCTTGCCGCACTCGGCACGGGCGCACCGGGTGAGATCGTCGAGGCTGAGATATCAGGCCACGATGGTAGCAGGCTGATCGCGGCGCCCCTTGCCGCCCGCGCCGCCTGAGAACGCAAAGCATGGCTGGTTTTTTCAAGAAGATATTTTCGTTCGGCAAGAAAGAGGTTGTCGAGGAGCGGATCGACGAGACCGCCCCGCTGCCGCCGATCAAATGGGAAGCACTCGATGCGCTGAAGCCGGCGGCCGAACAGGTCGTTCCGGAGTTCTTGAAGCGCGACGAGCCGCTGCCCGAGGCGGAAACGACGCCGGCGCCGGTAGTCGAGCCGGAGGTAATTCCTGCGCCGCAACCGGCGCCTGTCGAGGAACCGGCGCCCGAGCCGGAGCCAACCATCCCGCCAGTACCGGAGCCGGCTGTTCCCTCAGAGCCAGAACCTCTGCCGGAGCCCGAGCCGGAAGAAGAACCAGCGCCCGAGACGCCAGCCGAGCCGCCGGCGCCCGAGGAGATACCAACACCTCCCGCCGTTCCGGAACCCACGCCCGAACCGCAGCCGCAAGAAGTCCCTGCTCCGGCGCCGGCCGAGCCGGAGATCATCCCGTCGCGGCCGGAAAAGCAGCCGGAGCCGGCCCCGGTCGAAGTGCCGACGCCTGTCGAGGTCCCAGCCGAAACACCAGCCCCGATCGAGGTGCCGACACCGGCGCCGTCCCCTCTTCAGCCGTCTTCAGAGGTCAGCGCAGCCCCTCATCCGCCTGCCGGCACCTTCTCCCCGTATAGAGACGGGGAGAAGGGGGCTAGCGGTGAAGCTGCGCCTCCTCTTGCAAACATCGAAGACGAAGCCTCAACGCTGACGCCTCCCTCTCCCCGTCCTTCACGGGGAGAGGGTAGGGGTGAGGGGCAGCACGAACTTGCGAAAGATTCGGCGCCACCCGTGGAAGCCATGCCGGCTGCTCTCGTGGCCGAAGCGCCCGCCGCCGAAATCGCACCTCTCATTCGCCAGCCGGCCCCGGTCGAATCGCAGCCGGTCATTGCGGAAATCGCGCCCGAGCCGCAGCCTCTTCCACAACCCGCGCCGGAGCCGAAAGCCGCCCCCGGCAAGGTGACCGTCACCAAGAAGGTCGAGCAGAAAGCCGAGCCGCAGAAGGCGCCCGAACCGGCACCGAGGCGCTCCTGGTTCCAGCGCATGAAGGACGGGCTTGCCCGCTCCTCCAAGGAGCTCACCGGCAACATTGCCGGCGTCTTCACCAAGCGCAAGCTGGATGAGGAGACGCTGCAGGATCTGGAGGATGTGCTGATCCGCGCCGATCTCGGCATGGAAACGGCCTTGCGCGTTACCGACGCGCTGGCCGCCAGCCGCTACGGCAAGGACGTCTCCGACACCGAGGTCCGCGCCATCATGGCGGCCGAGGTGGAAAAAGTGCTGACCCATGTCGCCATGCCGCTGGAGCTCGATCTCTCGCACAAGCCGCATGTCATCCTGGTGGTCGGCGTCAACGGCACCGGCAAGACCACCACGATCGGTAAGCTCGCCGCCAAGCTCACCGATGGCGGCCTGTCGGTGATGCTCGCCGCCGGCGACACCTTCCGCGCCGCTGCGATCGAGCAGCTGAAGATCTGGGGCGAGCGGACGAAATCGCCGGTCATCGCCTCCAAGATCGGCGCCGATGCCGCAGGGCTCGCCTATGACGCCTTCGAGAAGGCCAGGGAAGCCGGTTCCGACGTGCTGATCATCGACACCGCCGGCCGCCTGCAGAACAAGACCGAACTGATGGCCGAGCTCGAAAAGATCGTTCGCGTGCTGGGCAAACTCGATCCGGAAGCACCGCACACCGTGCTGCAGACGGTCGACGCCACCACCGGCCAGAACGCGCTCAACCAGGTCGAGATCTTCCGCAATATCGCCGGCGTCAACGGCCTGGTGATGACCAAGCTGGACGGCACGGCACGCGGCGGTATTCTGGTGGCGATCGCGGCAAAACACAAATTGCCGGTTTATTTCATCGGCGTCGGCGAACAGGTCGACGACCTCGAACCGTTCTCAGCAAGCGAATTCGCCAGGGCGATCGCTGGAGTAGCCTAACAAGCATGTCCCA
>NZ_RZPH01000545.1:0-4059 GCF_004022825.1 Mesorhizobium sp. M7A.F.Ca.CA.004.04.2.1 | reverse complement strand
ATGTGAAGGTGACGCCGTCGACGGTGCTCGGCTACAGCGATCAGGTGCTGTCGGGCATCAGCGGCGACGACACGCCGCTGGCGATGGTCTCGCGCCGCTACGATGTCGGCGAGCAGCGCGCACGGTCGTTGCTGGCCGGTGCTGGCGTGGTCATCGAGATGCAGGAGAAAAAGATCGGCGTGCTGTCCGGCGGCCAGAAGGCGCGGCTGATGATGCTGGCGCTGAGGCTCGCCAATCCCAACTTCTATCTGCTGGACGAGCCGACCAACCACCTCGACATCGACGGCCAGGAAGCGCTGGAAGCGGAACTGCTGGCGCATCAGGCCAGCTGCGTGCTCGCCTCGCACGACCGCTCCTTCATCCGCGCCATCGGCAACCGCTTCTGGCTGATCGACAAACGAAAGCTGACCGAAGTCGAGGACCCCGAGGAGTTCTTCCGCTCAGTGGCCGAAACGGCAGGATGAGGCCAACGGAGGTCGACTGGCATGTAAATTATTTGCTTACAGACCTTGTTTTTGTAAGCAATCTGTTTACATATATCGATGATCAAGTCCTTCAAGAACAAGGCGCTGTCGGACCTCTTTCAAACTGGAAAGACCGGCAAGATCGACGCCAAGATGCACAAGCGCATTCTTGTCCGGCTTGACCGCCTGGAAGCTTCGGAGAAGCCGGAGGAGATGAACCTTCCCGGCTTCGATTTCCACCCGCTGAAAGGCTTCGATCCAATCCGCTACACGGTCCACGTCAACGGTCCGTGGTGCATCACATTCGAGTTCGACGGCAAGGACGCTGCCCGCGTCGATTTCGAGCAATATCACTGAGGCGGCCAGACTGGAGAAGTTCGACTTATGACCGTGCACGAGCCGACGCGTCCTATTGAGCGTTGTCCCTCCCACCCGGGAGCGCTGCTTGAGGACATTATCCCGGCAACTGGAAAGACCAAGGTGGAAATTGCAAATCTGCTCGGGATCTCCCGGCAGCAGCTCTATGACATCATCCGCGAAAAGAAGCCGGTTTCGCCGGCTGTGGCCGCTCGCCTCGGGAAGCTGTTCGGCGACGGCGCCGCGATCTGGCTTCGAATGCAAGCGGCTTTCGATGCTTGGCACGCAGAGCGTGAAGTTGATGTTTCAGCGATCCCTACGCTCAGGGTTGCGTAGGTCCGCACGGCAGCATTCGGACAGACCATCAGACGCCGCGATAAAAAATCTCGACGGTCTGTCGGATAGCCTCAGCCCATCGCGTCCTTGGGATGCCGACACGATGATGCCGGCGCCAACCCAGGGAGAATTATCATGTCGGTTCTTTCATCCATCGGTCGCGTCGCAACCCGGTATGCGGCAGCGCGCGCTCGTCACCGCAGCGAGCGCATCCTGCTTTCGCTGCCGGCCTCGCTGCGCAAGGATATCGGCTTTCCGGACGTCTTCGACGCGCAGAACGGCCGCCGCCCCTGACCTCGCGAGGCGCCAGTCAGTCATGCGTATCACCTGAAAGCGGTGTCGCCTGCATCGATACGCGTTTTTCGAAAGCCTCGAACCAGTGCGTCAGCCGCGCCCGCGAGCGAAAAGGCGGCAGGTGGCGGAACGCCATCCAGGACAGCGTGGTGGCCAAGGCGATGTGGCCGACATGGAGCGGTGCCTCGTCGTCCAGCGCGCTTTCGATCCAGTCGTAGCTCGCCTCGATCTTTTCCCGGTATCCGTCGGCGAGAGCACCATAGCGCAGCTTTTCGGGTCTCCTTTCTGTCTCCCAGCGCAAAGCGATGCCTGTCTGCGCGAGGCCCTGGGCGACCGACTGAAGCCGCAACGCCTGCCAGCGCGCCTCGCCGTCCTGCGGCAGCAGCTTGCGGCCGTCATGCAGTGTGTCGAGATAGGCGCAGATGACATCGGAATCGAAGATCGGCGACGCATTTGGCCGCAACAGCACCGGCACCTTGCCAAGCGGATTTTCGGCGTAGACATCGGCGTTGCGCAAGGTCGGACTGGTCTCATGATGGATGACCTCCAGCCGATCGGCAATGCCAACCTCATGGGCGAAGACAAGCGCCTTGCGCGCGAAGGGTGAGTGGGTTTGATAGTAGAGGATCATTGTCGTCCCGGGGTTGAAGAGGCGTTCGCGTGATCCATCTGTTCTAGCCTGCGAGCCGAGAGAATTGCGCTCTGATTGGGCGCCGCCGACGCAAGTTCGTTTCACGCCTCTCGCTCGAGCCCGCGGCTGTCCGGGATTATCAAGGGCCGACCGCCAAAAAAATTTCGCCGCCATGTAGGATCGCCGCCGTCCGATCCGTCCTATGGCTCGCAAGGCCAAACGCAAAGAGGAACAACAAATGACTGATCAGACCCCCGTTCAGCCCGCGGCCAAAGTGCTCGGCGGATTGACCCCCTATCTGCAGCTGGATGGCGCCTTCAAGGCTGCCGAATTCTACAAGAAGGCCTTCGGCGCGGAGCAGGTCTTTGCCTACCCGGCGGACGAAAAAGGCCGCACCATGCACATTCACCTCCACATCAATGGCTCGACCCTCATGCTCTCCGATTTCTATCCGGAAAACGGAATGCCCGCCGTCAAGCCGCAGGGTTACACCATGCAGCTTCACCTCGGCAGCGACGACATCGAAGCCTGGTGGAAGCGCGCCGTCGATGCCGGCTGCGAAGTCGCCGTGCCGCTCCAGGTCATGTTCTGGGGCGATCAGTGGGGCAATATGCGCGACCCGTTCGGCGTCGAATGGGCGATGAACGCGCCGGTGAAGAAAGCCTGATCTGCCGCCGATGGCCCGAGCCCCTCACCGGCCGGCGCCGGTGAGGCCCTGTGAACTTCCAGGAGGAGATCCAAAATGTCCTATGTCGATGGTTTCGTACTTGCCGTATCCAGGGCAAAACTCGATGACTACAAGAAGCTGGCCAACCTCGCAGGGCCTATCTGGAGGGAACATGGCGCGCTCGCCTATGTCGAATGCATCGGCGACGACGTGCCCTATGGCGAGGTCACGTCCTTCCCGCGTGCCGTGCAGGCCAAGGACGACGAGATCGTCGTCTTCGCCTGGGCCGTCTATGAGTCGCGGGTGAGCCGCGATGCCGTCATGGCCAAGGTGATGGCAGATCCGCGCTTGAAGGCCGATTGGGCGGACATGCCGTTCGACGGCAAGCGCATGATCTTCGGTGGCTTCAAGCCATTCATTGAGCTTTGAGCAGCCGGTTGCAGATTAGAAGAAGCCTCTCAGCTTCGTCATCCTAGGGCGAAGCGCGAAGCTCCGTCGCGAAGACCCTAGGATGACGACGCGGGTGCTTAGGCCAATCTCTAAGGCCACGATCAGCTAGATAGCGTTGCGCTAATCCAGCTTGTCGAGCAGCGGCTTCAGCCGGTCTCCATAGCGCTTCCACAGATCGACCGACCCTTGATACATCGGCTGGCGCACCTGTGCGGCTGAAGCCGTGCGAACCGGTCGGTCGGTCTCGTGGAACGATAGAGCCGCGTCGTCCCAGGGCAGACCGAGATGAGCGATCAATGCCCGCGTCTGTCCTTCCTGGTCGGCGACAAAATCCTCGTAGCGTACATCATGCACGACGCCCGGCAGCACCGTGTGCCAATGCTTCATGATGTCGGTGTAGAGATTGTGGAAGTCGGCGAGCTCACCGAGATCGTAGCCATAGCGATGGCTGTCGCCGCGGAAATGCACCTTGTAGATCGACAGGCAGGTGGCCGCCGCATCGCGCGCGCAGTGGATGATCCTGGCCTTCGGCATCATCATGTGGATGAAGCCGACAAGCAGGAAGTTGCCCGGCATTTTGTCGGTGACGTGGCGCATGTTCGGATAGCGGGCATGCAGCATGTCGAGATAGGCTTGGCCTGCTTCGGCAAAATCCGCATCGCCCATATCCGATACGCCCCATGGGAAGCCACCCGGCATGGTCGCCGGGAACTGCTTGCCGACCGCCTTCTTCAAGATGCTGAGCTCGCCTGCGCCGTAGACCTGCGGATGGCTGGCAATGATCTGCTCGACCAGCGTCGTGCCCGAACGCGGCATGCCGACGATGAAGATCGGCGTGTCGTCGCTGATTGAGCTGGGCC
>NZ_RZPH01000544.1:0-4064 GCF_004022825.1 Mesorhizobium sp. M7A.F.Ca.CA.004.04.2.1 | reverse complement strand
TGGCTGGCTCCAGCGGTAGGCCGGCGACGTTCCGGAGCATCAAAGCAGCCCGCCGAAGCATGATCTGAAGATCCGCTCGCGACATGTCGGCGATGCTATCGGCGGCGTTCTCAAGCTCTTCTACGATAGAAAGGCGGGTCATGGCCTTGCCTTCAGCCTGACGCCTGGGCTCCCATGGTTCAGAAACTCGATGCCGGCTTCCTCAAGAACGGTCATCACGGCGCGCACCTTGTCCAAACCGCTGGTCAGTCCTTCGGCGCCCTTCTTTTCCATCGCGCTTATCGTGTTGATGTTGATTCCTGCCCGCTTGGCAAGCGTCCCTTGATCCATGTCAGCAAGCGCCCGAGCAGCGCGAAGCTGGTTTCCTGTAGTGAGCATGTTGTGTCCCCATATCGGTAGACTAGGAATATTTCATAGTTTGCTGTTGACGGCAAGCGAATTGCGGTTCATGGTTAACTAGTAAATGTAACTAGTTCATAGGGAACCAAACACATGCCGAGCACATCTGTTCGGGCTGCCGCCGAAGGCATGCCCAATGTCAACCGCCGCAACCTCTTGCTTGGTGCGGCTGCTTTCTCAACCGCTGCCGCCGTTGTTGCGGTCTCTCCTGCGGCTCACGCCGCGCCGACCAGCCTAGAAGAGGCAATCGCCGCCTGCCAGCGGGCCGAACAGACCTATGTGTCAACAGCGGCTCGGGAAAATGCCATCGCTGACGCGCTTGGCGATAAGCTCTTTCCGAAGTGGACGCCTCCCGGTGGGCTCTCGTCCATCTGGTCGCACCATCCGAAAGCCTTCCGGTCGTCCGGCGACCTCGAAGCCGAGATTGCCCGCAAGAAGGCACAGGTTGATGAGTCGTGGGCGTCGAGTTGCATGGATCGCGCCGGCTACAATCGGTGGATGGCAGGCATCACGTCCGCAGAAACCGAGGGCCTAACCTCGCTGCGCAAACAGGAAGCCGTGACCCACGCCAGCGGTCACCACGACGCCATGCAGCAAGCAGACGACGCAATCGCTGTCTGGAACACGGCGTTTCAAGCTTTAATCAGGCATCCCTGCGTGACGATGGTCGAAGTGAGGGCGAAGGCGGCAGCTCTCATTCATGGCTACGGAGCCCTCGGCGTTGCGGTCGATGACGTCGAGTTTATCGCCTGTCTTGCGTCCTTCTGTGGTGAGGGCTGACCATGGGCGAAGTTGTATACTTTCGCCCGAAGCCGCCGCCTTCCGGGGAACTGGACGAGCTCATCGCATGGCTGAAGCCGGCCTCCGACTGGCGCACCGGCCGCATGCAAATCGAGTTGGCATATCATTTCCGCATGACCGCCGATTTTCGACGCATCCTTGCCACCGATACACATGGGAAGGACAGCGCCGAAGCGGTTTTCCAGCGCGACCTAGCGGACAAGGCCTTCAAGGCTTGGCAAATCCAATGTCTCAAACAGGTCTTCATCCCGGCCCGGTGCGTCCGTGATCTGCGCTGGAAAGAGGATTGGCTTCGCCGCAATGGTGGCGGATCGCCGGAAACCGCGCTCTCTGTCGCCCGCGATGAAGCCGCCTTCGCGGGTCGCATCGAACTCCATTCCCGTCAACAGGCGACGCGAAAGGCAAACAGGAAGGCGGTGCGGTCATGAACGCGCACACCCGCCTTTCCGACCCGACTGTCCGCCGCTCGATCGAGGACGAGATTGAGCGGCTGATTTCGCTGCTGGACTTCGTAGAGCCGGACCCGGATCTAGAACCTTGGCTGGCTGGCGGCATCGAAGTCGTCGGCGCCGATGACAGGGAAGGGGACGACGAGCGAGAGCGCGACGATTGCGACCTCGAAGAGCAGCACGACGCCGAAGCGTACTGTGCGGAAGACTATGGCGATATCGCGTGGTCGAACGATACCGACATGCCGCAAGAGGGGTCGGATTGGCATCGCAACGGCTGGTGACCCCCGTATCGTCAAATAGTGGACATAGAGCCCGCTGCCTCATGGTGGCGGGCCTTTCTATTCTTTGTGTTGAACGATGTAGCTATTGCTGATGGCGTTGCCCCCAACGCCCCGCGTGACAACAACGGTGGTGTACCCGGCGGGCAGTGAACCGGTGACAGTCTCGTCGACAGGATGGCATCGTCCGACGATTTCACCGTTTGGCGCACCTGCGAGCCTGTCTTTCAGAGATGCCCGACACGCGTCGAACGACGCATATGTCGTCGGCGCGGCCTCAATGGGCTTGCAGACGGCAGCCTGGCCTGGGCTGCAAGAGAGTAAAAGCAATACTGCTGCGGTTGCGGGGTCCATTGTCGAAGCTCCACTGAGACCAGCCTCAACGCGGATCGAAGGCCTTTGTTGCACAGGCAGCCCCGGCGGCGACCCGCTGCCGAGAGATGGCGGGCTTTTCATTTGGTGGTGGAGCGTAGCGGGATTAGCGGGCACAAGCTTTCCCACTATCTTGCGCGGTCATGTCTCCAAGCTCCACCGTGCCAGGATGGCCCGCGATCCGATAAAGCACCTCGAAGCACAACACCGATACCTAACCAAAAATCGCGAAAAAGTCTTGGCAAGGAAACGTTCGCCAGAAGCTAGGGAAAAGAAGAAAAAATGGAGAGCTGAGAACCGTCAAAAAGACTTGGACTACGGGCGAAGGTATCGTGAGACACATAAGGAGATACGTGCAGCGGCCAAGAAAGCTTGGCGTCTAGCCAATCCGGAAAAAGTGGTTGCGTACTACCATGCGTACAGAGCTGGTCATCTGGATGAAACCCGGATTTCCCAACGAAAATACTTTGTCGAACATCGCCAGGAAATCTATAAGAAGCAGGCCGCGTGGATGCTGCGAAAGAAATCAATCAACACCATGCGCCACGACCCGGACACGGTCTATCGGGTGGTGAGCCGGGCGGTCAGTTCAGGACTTCCGCGCTTCATGCGTGATGATGTTATCGCCTCGATGCTCCTGGCTGTGCTCGAAGGCAAGCTACTGCTGGAGCACGTCGGTGCGCGGATGAAGGATTACGTCACCGGCTACAACCGTGAATACGACACGTTCAAAACGCTCTCGCTCGATGCGCCGATGGGAGGGACTGATCTCAGGCGAATCGACCTGCTTGAGGCACCGGCGCCGTATGAGCCCGAGGACGACGAGGATGACGACATGGTCATGCTCAGGGGAGGGCAATCGCTCTGGCGATAAGTCGTCATTGAACGAAAAAGTTAGGAACTGAGTTAGGAACCGAATAAGGCGAGAGCGATTTACTCCGCTTTTTCAATTAGTTAATTAGAATTCTGGCGGAGGAAGTGGGATTCGAACCCACGGTGAGCTTGCACCCACGCCGGTTTTCAAGACCGGTGCCTTAAACCGCTCGGCCATTCCTCCATCGTGATTCTTCAACCACTTGGGTAGCACGAGGCCAGCTCGTTTGGCCTGTTGGCACCGGATTGGCACCGAAGGCGCTCCCGGCTGGTTCACGCCTCATTCCTGTAAAGCGGCATTGAGGGCTGCGTCAACCACCGCTGCGTCGGTTCCTGCTTTCCTGGGCAGACTCTGAGCGTGTCGGGATCGAGCGCCGGGACTATCGCGGTCCAATGGTGCATGAAGAAGAAGCCCGCCGCGGGCGTTGCCCGAGATGTGAGGCGCTGCAGTGCTTGCATGCAGGGGCCCAGGCAAGGGCGCGATCCGGCTATCGACCGGAACCATCAAGCAACCGGGCGGACGGGTTAATCCCCACAGGGCCAACCTCTTGGGACGGCTGCGGTATTTCCCCAAAAATTTAGTTCGCCAAGGGAACAGCTGCTGGTGAGGAAGGCCGAAGCTGCAATTTGGCTCCGGCCTGAGCGGTCCTCAGTCTTTGCAGCTTTCATCGGCCTTTGCCGCCGCGGCCTTATCACCATGCTGCTGCGCCTCAATGTCCTGCTGCGAGGTTGCGAGATTCTTGTCCCCGCCGCCTTCAGCGCCCGCCAATGGCATTGTGGCGCCATCCTTGGCGGTTGGCTTGCCCGCGCTGTCCGTGGCTTTCGGGGCCTCTAAGGGCGCGTGAGTTCCATCTTTCGAAATGCCGGCGGTCTGCTCGGCATCCGTCCC
>NZ_RZPH01000543.1:0-4070 GCF_004022825.1 Mesorhizobium sp. M7A.F.Ca.CA.004.04.2.1 | reverse complement strand
ATCCGGCGCCGCAGCATGTTGCCCCAGTGGCCCAAGCCGACGCGGACCAGACCGGCACCGTGGCGCCTGCCGCCGCCCAGGCGGACGACGTGCCGGCCCTCAAGCCGGTCGCCAAGCCGAAAGCCGAGGCCCAATCGGCGAACACGCCGGCAAAGGTTCCGCTCGCGCCGCAGCGTCCATCCGACCAGCCGGTCGATGTTGTCGGCGAGGTCAAGCCCGATCAGGTTGCGTCCATAGATCCGGCATCGACTGCGGCCGGCGGTGGCTCGTGGTCGATGCAGATCGCCTCGCAGCCGACCGTCGAAAGCGCTCAGTCCAGCTATCAGGATCTGCAGCGCCGCTATGGCAGCGTGCTTGCCGGGCGTACCGCCAATATCGTCAAGGCCGAGATCGCCGGCAAAGGCACGTTCTACCGCGTGCGCGTTCCGGCCCAGTCACGCAATGACGCAATCAATTTGTGCACCAGCTACAAGGCCGCCGGCGGCAACTGCTTCGTCTCGCGCTAAAGCCGGAGCCGACCATCAAAAGCCGGCGCGGTCCATCGCGCCGGCTTTTTTCATGGGGAAAGCAGATCCGGCGTTGTCCCGGATGAATCCCTGGCGATTCCCTTTGATCGCACAAAGCCCTAAACTGCCGACATGACCGAATCAAAATCCATGATCCTCGGCTGTGCCGGGAAATCGCTTACCCGCGAAGAAATCAATTTCTATCGCAATGAATGCCCGTGGGCCTTCATCCTGTTTGCGCGCAACATTGGCGAGACCGAACAGATCCGCGATCTGGTCGCCGAGATGCGGGACTGCATAGGGCGTCCGGACGCGCTGGTGTTCATCGATCAGGAAGGCGGCCGTGTGCAGCGCTTGCGACCGCCGCTGGCACCGAACTATCCCGCCGGCGGCGCGCTCGGCGCGCTGTGGCGCGACGATCATGATGCCGGCGCCCGCGCGGCCTGGCTGATGGCGCGGCTGCATGCCTTCGACCTGCTGCGCTACGGCATCACAGCCGATTGCCTGCCGGTGCTCGATGTGCCGATCGAGGGCGCCAGCGATGTCATCGGCGCGCGGGCCTATGGCAAGGATCCGCGACCGGTGATCGAGCTCGGCCGCGCAGCCGCGGAAGGGCTGATGTCGGGCGGCGTGCTGCCGGTCATGAAGCATATTCCGGGCCATGGACGTGCCTTTGCCGACACGCATTTCGAACTGCCGGTGGTCAATGCCTCGCTCAGCGATCTGCAGCGGCATGATTTCGCCCCGTTCAAGGAGCTTAGCCATCTGCCGATGGCGATGACAGCCCATGTCGTCTACAGCGCGATCGACCCCAACAATCCGGCGACCACCTCCGGCAAGGTCATCGACGAGATCATCCGGCGCGAAATCGGCTTCGACGGACTGCTGATGAGCGACGACACCTCGATGAAGGCACTTTCTGGGGATTTCCCGACAAAGGCGGCATCGATCCTTGCGGCGGGCTGCGATCTGGTCCTTCACTGCAACGGCGTTTTCGAGGAGATGGCCGGCATCGCATCGCGCACCACAGGGCTTGAGGGCACGTCGTTGGAGCGCGCCAAGCGGGCGCTGACCTATATAAAGAACCGTGACACGGTCGAAGAAACCGAAATACGTGCCGAATTCGCCACCTACTTCGATGCGGTGGCATAGCAAAGGGAAGTGACGGAGTGGCGGAGACATTGGAAAGCAAGGCCTCGAAGGCCGCACCGATGGACCGTCTGTGGGCCGAGAATGACGATTCACGCGTTACCGGCGACCCGTCGCTGGTTGTCGACGTGGCCGGCTTCGAAGGTCCGCTCGACCTGCTGCTGCATCTTGCCCGCACCCAGAAGGTCGATCTGGCTCGCATTTCGATCCTGGCGCTGGTCGAGCAATATCTGACCTTTGTCGAGACGGCGAGGGCGCTCAGGCTGGAGCTTGCCGCCGACTATCTGGTGATGGCGGCGTGGCTGGCCTTCCTCAAGTCCAAGCTCCTGATCCCCAAGCAGCCCGGCGACGAGGGCGAAAGCGGTGAGGAACTGGCGGCGGTGCTGCAGTTCCGCCTGAAGCGGCTGGAAGCCATGCGCGACGCCTCGGCGCGTCTGGTCAACCGCAACCGGCTCGGCCGCGATGTGTTCGCGCGCGGCATGCCGGAAATGGTCATCGTCGAAAAGCGTAACGCCTATTCGGCCTCGCTCTACGATCTCTTGACCGCCTATGCCCAGCAACGCCAGAAGCAGGCGATCAACAATGTGACGATCGCCAGGCGCGGTGTCTGGTCGCTCAAGGATGCGCGCGACATCCTGACCCGCCTGGTCGGGGCTGCAAGCGACTGGACGGCGCTGGAAAGTTTTCTGATCGCATACATGACCAGCCCCGAGGAGCGGCGCACGGCAATCGCCAGTTCTTTTGCGGCAACATTGGAACTGGTGCGCGACGGCACGATGGACGTGCGGCAGGATCAGACGTTCGCGCCGATCTACCTGCGCGGGCGCACGCAGGCAATCAAGGCAGTCGAGGTGGCATCATGAGCGAACGCGCCAACGCTTCGGTTATCCCGTTCAAGGTCGGCGATGCACCCGAAGAGGAGTCGCTTTCCCGGGATCCGGCCGAGCAGCTACAGAACCCGGCCGAGCGGCTGCATCTGGCCGAGGCCGTGCGCATGGCCGAGGCGATCGTGTTCGCCAGCGCCGAACCCGTCAGCGAAAAGCAGCTCGCGGCACGCCTCCCTGACGGCATCAACATTGCCCTGGCCATGGCCGAGCTGCAGCAGATCTATGCGCGGCGCGGCGTCAATCTGGTGCGTGTCGGCGACGCCTGGGCGTTCCGCACCGCCGGCGACCTGGCTTTCCTGATGAGCCGCGATACCGTCCAGCAAAGGAAGCTCTCCCGCGCGGCTCTCGAAGTGCTGGCGATCATTGCCTATCACCAGCCGGTGACGCGTGCCGAGATCGAGGACATCCGCGGCGTCGAAACCTCGAAAGGTACGCTCGACACGCTGCTGGAAACGGAATGGGTGCGCATGCGCGGCCGGCGTAAGACGCCCGGACGCCCTGTGACCTACGGTACGACGGAGACCTTCCTCGACCATTTCGCGCTGGAAGAGATTCGCGATCTTCCTGGCATGGAGGAACTGAAGGGGGCTGGACTGCTTTCGGGCCGCATGCCGTCGAATTTCTCCATTCCGCAGCCGCCGGCCGATCCCGACGCATTGACCGACGACGAGGATGCGCTGACCGACATCGATCTCGAGGAACTCGGCCTGCTGACGCCGCGCGTCACGGAAGATTGACTGGCATTGGCGGCCAACTTGATGAGGATGCGCGGATTCGTAGCGGGCGTTCCCGTCGAAAATGCGTGACATCCGTCACCCTTTCATAAACTCTGTCGCAGTTGTGTTTGAATCCCAACGCGAAAACGCATAGATCATCGCCAGGGAAAACATTCGAGAGAGATTTGCTATGGGTTCATTTTCGATTTGGCATTGGCTGATCGTGCTGGTGATCGTGCTTTTGGTGTTCGGCCGCGGCAAGATTCCCGAGCTGATGGGCGATATGGCCAAGGGTATCAAAAGCTTCAAGAAGGGCATGGCCGACGACGAGGTTGCCGAAGACAAGCGCACCGTCGAACATCGTGCCGACGAGACCGTTGCGGCCGCGAAGGAAAAAGCCAGCAAGAGCTGAGCCCAAGGTTCTAGTCGGAACAGAGTGCCATGTTTGAAGTCGGCTGGACCGAAATGCTGGTCATCGCGATCGTCATGATCGTGGTCGTCGGACCCAAGGATTTGCCCAATATGCTGCGCACCTTCGGCCGCACGACGGCGAAGCTGCGCGCCATGGCGTCCGATTTCCAGAAACAGTTCAACGAGGCGCTGAAGGAAGCCGAGCTCGACGACGTCAAGAAGTCCGTCGACGAGCTCAGGGGCATGAGCCCGATGGCTGAGATCAGGAAGCAGCTCAATCCGTTCGAACAGGCCGCGGCCGACGTTCGCTCCGGCGTCGATGCGGCGATGAAGCCGAAGCCGGCAGCCGATCCGGCAAGCTCTGTCGCTTCGACCCCGCAAACGGCCGAGCCGTTGAAGAA
>NZ_RZPH01000542.1:0-4075 GCF_004022825.1 Mesorhizobium sp. M7A.F.Ca.CA.004.04.2.1 | reverse complement strand
GGCCGGCAGCCTGCAGAATGCTGCCGTGCAGTGCCTTGTCCGGGGCGTCGACGCGGTAGCTGTCGAGCAGCGCGTCAAGTGTCCCGGCCTGCCTCAAGATGGCCTTGCCCGCGCCGCTCGCGGCAAAGACCGTGCCGGCCATTCGCTCAGCCTCGGGCCATCGCCGCAAGTCGCCGCCATAGGCCTGGGCCAAGACGGCAAAGCGCCTGGCATCCATTGCGGGTTCGTTCCTGGATCCTTCAGCCATGTGTCGCCCCCTTGCCCGTCGGCGCCGGGCGCCAAGCGGCACCAGCAAGGCGCAATGGCCGTGGTGCGTTGGTGCTTGCCCGGTGCTTACTCATCGGCGCCATCCCCCGCCAGGATCGCCTGCAGCGACCGCCGGCCGCGCGCAAGCAGGCTCTCCAGGGCATCGACGCTGATCTGCAAGGTCGCTGCCGCCTCGATATTGGACATCTCCTGATAGTAGACCAGAACGATGGCTTCGCGCTGGCGCGGCGCTATGGCTTGCAGCGCCCGTTCGACCCGAAGCGCTTCCTCCTGGCGAGGGGCATCGGGAAGTGCCGCGGGGTCGACCATCTCCGGCAGGTCGCCGGTCACCCACTCGCGCCTGCGACGCAGCCGGTCGTAGCAAAGGTTGAGCGTCACCCGGTGGATCCAGCTGTCGAAGCGCGCATTGCCGCGCCGCCAGCTCGCGGCATGGCGCCAGATCCGCACGAAGGTTTCCTGGGCGACATCCTCGGCCTCCGCCGCATCGCCGAGCATGCGCACGGCAAGCGCCAGGATACGCGGCAGCTTGCGCGCGACGAGGGTTTGCACCGCTGCCGGCTCGCCGGCGCCAACACGGCGAACCAGCTCCTCGTCCGGATCCGCAGCCATCAGTCGGCGAACTCCCGATATTCATCGCGCGTCATTGCCTCTTGGTCATTGCTCCCTGCTTGACCTCTTGGTCATTGCTTCGGCTTGGGAGCGGTTTTGTGGCCCGGCAGTTCGTCGGCCGTCAAAATGCCGTCGGCATTCTTGTCCAGCCGGGCGAAGCGCCTGGCGAAGAATGCATCGAGTTCGGCGCGATCGATGAAGCCGTCATGGTTGGAATCGATCCGCGCGAAGGATTTGGCGGCGTCGCCCTTGACGTTGCGCTTCGTCTGAAAGGCCTCCCATTCCAGCAGGCTGATCTTGCCGTCGCCATCCGTGTCGGCCGCCATGATCGCCTTTTCGCGCCGCTTCTGGAATTTGGCCAGCGTGATGTCGGACCTGGTCCCCGAAGCGCCTGGCGCGGCAAGTGGCGCGGCGGTCGGCGGTGCAGGCGGCGTCGTTGCCTGGGCGAAAGCCGCAACGGTCTGCAAACTCAAGGCAACGACTGATATCGAACGGCGGATCATGCTGTGCGTCTCCAGGTTGGCGCGACGCAGACGGCTTGTGCCGCCATCGCGCTTCAACCGTTAAACGCCGCGACCCGGAAAATCCGTCGGTCGCGCCTGCTGATCCGTTCACGCCCGGACAAAAGAGGGTGCCCATCCCGGCTCGATCGGGATGGAAGGAACTCTAGTCCGACTGGTCGGCCGCAATCAGTTGTTCGGGCTTGAACCCGGCATGTTGCGGGGTCCACACCTCGCCCTCGCGATTGAACCAGTGGCACAGATACATGCCCGAGGCTGCCCCATCGCTGATCGTCATCCTGGGACCTCCGGATTTCAGCCTGACGACGTCTCCGGTCTTGAAATTGTTGGGCATTTTTGACCTCCCATGCTGAGGCCATGATTTTCACACCAAACCGGTGTCTCGACAATGGCAGATCTGCCAGGCCGGCGCCGCAATCCTTTGCACCAGCTGCGAAGGGGCAGACAGACGACAAAAATGGAGGAGGAATGGTGCCGCTTGCGTGACTCGAACACGCGACCCCCGCATTACGAATGCGGTGCTCTACCAACTGAGCTAAAGCGGCCCAGGAAGCCAAGGCCTCCAGGATGCGGCGGTGATAGACGCAACCGGGCGCGAATTCAAGATGCGACTTGGCAATTCCTGCGTCGGCGTCGTGGCACCCTCGAAAGCCGGCCGCCGCCTTGTCCGCCAATCAATCGCCAAGGGAATGCGGCGCACGGTGCGTGTGCTCCCTGTGCGCGAAAATCGGCGAAACATGCTGATTTTGTTGCCGGAACAGCGCCGGAATGGACTTTGCACACCTCTGCGAGGCAGAATACGCCGCTCGCCCGTTGATTGATTGGTCGCCTGCGGCTAACGATCACGGCAAGGTTGGCAAAGACAGAGGGACCCGCTTGGACGCGATCGAAAAAGCGATCCGGAACGCCTTGGAGAAAGGCAATGCCGAGGACCGCGCGTTCCGCGAGAGGGTCTATCGCTCGGCTTTTGCCGCGCTCGATCGCGCGCTCCAGGCCAATCCGGGTGTGACCGTTGAGGTCGCCATCAAGCGCCGCAAGGCAATTCAGGCGAAAATCACCGAAATCGAATCCGAGTTCCTGCCGGCGGTGCCGGATGTCGGTCCGCAGGGCGATGCACCGGCGGTCGAACTCGGAGCGGACCCGGCGCCCGCGGTCGAAACCGGCCGACAGGCATCGTCCCCCGATGTCGTCGTCGACGGACCCGTGCAATCCGCTGCCGATGCGCCGCGCTCCCGCGTTCTGCCCGTCGTTCCCGACATCATGCCGGAGGCCACGCTTCCCGATGCTCCGGCCATCGACATGTCGGTTCCGGCCTCGGCCGGCGCGACGACGGAAGTGGCGCCCGACCGCGATGAACGGCGCATAAGGGGACGTCGCCTGCCGCTGACCGCCATCTTCCTGACCGTGACACTGCTCGCCGCGGTTGGCATCGGCCTGTTCTTCGCCGTGCAGACCGGCGTGTTCAAGACATCCGCGCAACTCGACACCGCCCCGCCGCAGGCGCCGCCGACCGTCGAGGACGACGATTTCACACCGGCCGACGGCGGTCCGGCAAAACCCGGCGCCGCGGACCAGGCGCGCGACTGGATCAATGTGTTTTCGCCGGCCGATGCATCCCATGTCAGCGCGCCGTCTGACGCCAGGGCCGAGGTGATGAAGGACGATACCGGTTCGTTCCTGCGCATCCGTTCCGGCGCGTCCGGTTCGGCGATCAGTTTCGACGTCGGACAAGGCGTGCTGGAGAAGCTGGCCGGCAAACATGCCGTGTTCGACATCATTGCCCGCTCCGAAGAAGGCAAGGAGACGCAGATTTCGGTCGACTGCAATTTCGGCGAACTCGGCGACTGCGGCCGCAAGCGCTATGCGGTCGGCCAGCAGCAGAACGAATATCTGTTCGATGTGCAGTTTCCCGACAAGCGTCCGGGCTCGGCCGGCACCATTGCCATCAATTCAGACTTCGACAAGCAGGGTAAGGCCGCGGACATCTACGAAATCCGCGTTTCGATCGAGCCGTAAGAGCGCTGAACGGTCTAGCGGTCGAGCAGCGCCTGTAGCGTCTCGATGCGGTCGGCCTCGTTGGCCGGCTTGTCCCAGCGCAGCCGCGAAATGCGGGGAAAGCGCATGGCGACGCCGGATTTGTGCCGGGTCGAGCGGTTCAGCCCTTCGAAGGCGACTTCCAGCACAAGGCCGTTGTCGCGGTCAGCCCGCACCGAGCGCACCGGCCCGAAACGCTCGATCGTGTTGTCGCGGACATATTTGTCGATCTGCTTCAACTCCTCGTCGGTGAAGCCGAAATAGGCCTTGCCGACCGGCACCAGTTCCTCTTCCCCTTCGGCACCTGTCCAGACGCCGAACGTATAGTCGGAATAGAAGCTCGAGCGTTTGCCGTGGCCGCGCTGGGCATACATCAGCACCGCGTCCACCGTGTGCGGATCGCGTTTCCATTTGAACCATGGACCTTTCGGCCGGCCGGCGACATAGGCTGAGTCCCAGCGCTTCAGCATGACGCCTTCGATGATCGGATGCGGCGGCACCCGGCGTAGTTCCTCAAGCGTTTGCCAATCCGTGAAGTCGACGAATGGCGAAAGATCGAAACGGCTCGGGTCGAGCGTTCCGACAAACGCTTCCAGCCGACCGCGCCGCTCGCGAAACGACAGCGCGCGCAAATCCTCGTCGCC
>NZ_RZPH01000541.1:0-4076 GCF_004022825.1 Mesorhizobium sp. M7A.F.Ca.CA.004.04.2.1 | reverse complement strand
CTGCCGAGCATCTCGAGCACAGCCGCGAGATCGATGTCCGCCGCTTCCGACACGATATAGGACACGCCGTCAGCGGCAAGCTCGGCCAAATGGCTGTCGGCGACGTCGCGCCCAAGCAGCACCACGACATGGTCGCCGCCGATGTCGGGTTTGGAAAAATGGAGCTTGCCCGAGGCATCGAGCGCCACGGCATAACTGCCCGCATCCATTTGCGCGAAATGATAGGGCCGGTCGACCTTGCCGACATTGGCTGGTGGGTGCGCGGCGGCCTTGCTCATCTCGGCCATGGTGACGCGGCCGACGATCCAGGCGTCAGCCGCGAGATCACTGTGGATATGTTCGTAGAGGCTCGACCACTCCGCCCGGGTCCCGTCCGGACTTGTCGTGTAGCGGCTTGGATGAAGGCTGCCGTCGAGTGATGCGAGCATATGGCAGACGATTTGCGGCTTCATACGGGTTCTCCAGATCACAAAAACTTCGCGAGTCAGTCCAAGGTAGTGCCGGGCAGAGGGAATGGAAGCCAAGCATCTCAGGGAGATGTTGCCCACGCTGCAAACCAAAATCCGACAATTCCGATAAATTGCCCGGCACCTCTGTTATATCGAGGTTGCACAAATGGTTGACCCTGGGTTAGCATCCCCAGGCAGGCGTCGGTGGGAGGCTCTTTTTACAGCGGCGGCCAGCTGGAGCGGCATGCGTTTTCGGGCGCAGGGAGGATGCTCCACACTTTGAACCGACGCATGATCCTTCCTGAAACCGATCCCGGTTTTCGGGGTCGTGCGTTCTTGTGGAGGAGGATCCCATGAACAGACGTGAATTCCTGCTGTCGTCCGCGGCTTTCGGCGCCATGATGGTCGCCGCGCCCTCGGTGTTTGCGCAGGACAAGCTCACCATCCTTGGCTCGGTGCCCAGTCTCGGCTTTCCGTTCTTCGTGCACATGCTGAACGAGATCAAGGCGGAAGCCGCCACGCAAGGCGTCAATTTGACCGAAAGCGACGGCCAGAACTCGGCCACCAAGCAGACCGCCGACATCGAGGCGGCCTTGGTGCAGAAGGTCAACGCCATCGTCATCTCGCCGCTCGACGTCAATGCGCTGGCGCCGGCCATCGAGGAAGCGGTCAAGGCCGGCGTTCCCGTGGTGACGATCGACCGCCGTGTCGACGGCGTCGAGGGCATCCTCGCCCATGTCGGCGCCGATAACGTCAAGGGCGGCGAGGCGGAAGCCAACGCGGTGGTGGCGGCGTTCCCCAACGGCGCCAAGCTGTTCCATCTGCAGGGCCAGCCCGGCGCCGGTCCGGCGATCGACCGCAACAAGGGCGTGCACAATGTGCTCGATCCGCTGAAGGACAAGTACCAGATCGTCTTCGAGCAGACCGCCAACTTCGCCCGCGCCGAAGCGCTGTCGGTGACCGAAGCCGGCCTTGCCGCCAACGGCAAGCCGGACGCCATCGTCTGCGCCAATGACGACATGGCGCTCGGCGCCTTGGAGGCCTGTGCGGCGCGCAACTTCACCGACGTCAAGATCTACGGTTTCGACGCGCTGCCGGAAGCGCTGGTCGCGGTGCGCGACGGCAAGCTTGCGGGCACCGTCGAGCAGTTTCCCGGCGAGCAGTCGCGCACCGCGGTGCGCATCGCGGTGGCCTTTGCCAAGGACAAGACCGAGCCGAAGGAGAAGCTGGTGCTGCTGACGCCGATCGTCATAGGCAAGGACAATCTCGACAAGGCGGAGCGGATTGGCGAGACGAAGTAGGGGTTTGGCGGGGATCGGCCGATTGGCAAAGCCGGCGGGACAGCGCTCCCCTCTGTCCTGCCGGACAGAGGGGGGCGTTCAAGCGCTGACAGGCGACATCAACTGCATGGAAGGAGCCACCCTTGCCGCCAGCCGCTGAAGCCGCATCGTCCGAACCCATCCTGCTTGCCGTCGAAGGCATCACCAAGCATTTCTCGGGCGTCACCGCGCTCAGCGACGTCTCGCTCGATATCCGCCCCGGCGAGATCCTCGGCCTGCTCGGCGAAAACGGGGCCGGCAAGTCGACGCTCTTGAAAATCCTCTCGGGCGTCATGCCGCCGTCGGGCGGCCGCATCACTTTCGACGGTGCCGATTATCATCCATCCAGCCCGCAGGATGCCAAGCGGCTCGGCATCGTCACCATCTACCAGGAGCTCAGCCTGATCCCGACGCTGACGGTGGCGGAAAACATCTTTATCGGCCGCGCGCCGACCGGTCCGCTCGGGCTGGTCAGCTGGAGGCGGATGGAGCAGGACTCCCGCACGATCGTCGCCCGCGTCGGCCTCTCCATCGATCCGATGACGCCGGTGTCGGCGCTGTCGGTGGCCGAACAGCAACTGGTCGAGATTGCCCGCGCCCTGTCGCTGAAAAGCCGGCTGATCATCATGGACGAACCGACCTCGGCGCTGACCGAGACCGAGGTGCAGCGGTTGCTGTCGATCATGGACCGGCTGCGCAAGGACAAGGTCGCCATCATGTTCGTCACCCACCGGCTGGAGGAAGCCTCCGCCATCTGCGACCGCATGACGGTGCTGCGCGATGGGCGGCTGGCCGGGCATCTCGACCGTGAGGGTGGACCGATCGCCCTGCCCAAAATCATCGAGAAGATGGTTGGCCGCGCGGCGTCCGAGCTCTACGCCCGGCCGGCGCAACGCGCGGTGGCCGGCGATGTCGTGCTGTCGGTGCGCGGCCTGCGCACCGTGCGCGATCCCGAAGCGCCGCACGCCATCGTGCTCGACGGCGTCGACATCGACCTCAAGGCCGGTGAAATCCTCGGCGTTGCCGGGCTTGTCGGGTCGGGCCGCACCGAGCTGGCGCGCGCCATCTTCGGCGCCGACCGTATCGCGGCCGGCACCATCACGCTCGATGGCAAGCCGATCGCCCCGGCATCGCCCGCAGACGCCATTGCGCTCGGCATCGGCCTGCTGCCGGAGGACCGCAAGCACCAGGCGATCTTTGCCGCGCTGGGCATCCTGCCGAATTTCTCCATCGCTTCGCTGGGCAGCTTCAGCAACGGTTTCGGCTTCATGGCCGAGCGGCGCGAGCGCGATGCGCTGTCCGGGTTTCGCAAAATGCTGTCGATCCGCATGGCTTCGGCCGAGCAGGCTATCGAAGGCCTGTCGGGCGGCAACCAGCAGAAGGTGATCCTGGCGCGCTGGCTGGCGCGCGATCCGAAAGTGCTGATCGTCGACGAGCCGACGCGCGGCGTCGATGTCGGCGCCAAGACCGAGGTGCACCAGATCCTGGTGCAGCTTGCGGCGCGCGGCATTGCGGTGATGATGATTTCGTCCGAGCTGCCCGAGGTGCTTGCAGTGTCGGACCGCATCGTCACCATGCGCCGGGGCCGCATCACCGGCCAGATGCCGGGCGTCGAGGCAAACGAGGAAAGACTGATGGAACTGATGGCACTCGACCGCAAGGAGACACTATGAGCGTGGCGGGGGAACAGGATCAGCGCGGCGGCATCAACTTCGCGCGGCTTTTGATGAGCTTCGGGCCGCTGCTGTTCCTGGTGGCGCTGATCATCGTCTTCACCGTGCTGAAGCCGAGCTTCATGGACCCGATCAACCTGTTCAACATCACAAGGCAGATCTCGATCACCGGGCTGATCGCGCTCGGCATGACCTTCGTCATCCTCACCGCCGGCATCGACCTGTCGGTCGGTTCGCTGCTCGCCTTCTGCGGTATGGTCGCCGCCGTGGTCGCCAAGGGTGGCTCCGCCAACACGCTGTCGCTGTCGACGAGCGGCACGCAAGGATTCGGCTGGTTCGCAGCACTCTTGGCCGCCGTCGTTGTGGGCGCTGCTGCCGGCGGGGTGCAAGGGCTTGTCATCACCCGGCTGAAAGTGCCGCCCTTCGTCGTTACGCTGGGCGGGCTGACGGTGTTTCGCGGGCTGACGCTGACCATCTCAAACGGCGGCCCGATCTCGGGCTTCGACGCCTCGATGCGCTGGTTCGGCACCGGGCTGATCGGCCCCGTGCCGGTGCCGGCGCTGATCTTCGCCGCGGCCGCCATCCTGTGCCATATCGTGCTGCGCTACACGCGCTACGGGCGCGCTGTCTACGCC
>NZ_RZPH01000540.1:0-4077 GCF_004022825.1 Mesorhizobium sp. M7A.F.Ca.CA.004.04.2.1 | reverse complement strand
AGGTAGACGCGCAGGCTGGCTGGCCGCGGCTCCAGCCAGCCGCCGACATAGACGGGCGTCGTCGAAAGCGTCACCGCTTCCTGGCCGACGAAATCGCCGCCATCACGTTCAATGCGCGCCACCAGTTCCGCCCGCTCCCCGGCCGACAGAGCCGAGCCTAGCTTCGTTGAATCGTCGTCCTCGAAGGCAAGCCTCGTCGACAGCGCCGGCCCGATCACCATGCGATCGATGTTGGCCAGCACATGCGCGCGTTCGGTTGCTTGCCCGCACCACCATGTCGCGACGCTTGGCAGCAGCAATTCCTCGCCCCGCAAGGCCCGTGAAATCTTGGGCAGGAAGGCAAGCAGCGCGCGCGTCTCCATCAGGCCGGAGCCCAGCGCGTTGACGGTAGCAACCGCGCCCTGGCGGATCGCCTCGACCAGGCCCGGCGTGCCGATCTGCGAATCCGCGCGCAGTTCAAGCGGATCGGCGAAGGCGGCGTCGAGCCGCCGCCACAACACGCTGATCGGCATCAGGCCGGAAACTGTGCGCACCATCAGCCGGCTGCCGGAGACGGTCAAATCCTCGCCTTCGAGCAGCATGATGCCGAGGTAGCGGGCGATGTAGGCGTGCTCGTAATAAGTTTCGTTGAGCGGCCCCGGCGTCAGGATGGCGACGCGGCCGTCGGTTTCCTTGGCCATGCCGATCAGCGCGTCGCGAAAACGGCGGAAAAAGCCGGCAAGGCGGTGCACATGCATCTCGCCATAGATGTCGGACAGCGCGCGCGTGGTGGCGACGCGGTTTTCCAGTGCGAAACCGGCGCCGGACGGCGCCTGCGTGCGATCACCCAGCACCCACCATCGGCCATCAGGCCCGCGGCCGAGTTCGAAGGCGCAGAAATGCAGGAAGTGGCCGCCGGCCGGCCTGGTGCCGACGACAGGCCGCAAATATTCCGGGCTGGCGGCGATCAATCCCGCCGGCAGGATGCCTTTCTCGACCAGCCGGTTCGGCCCGTAGATATCGGCGATGGTTTCCTCGAACAGGTCGGCGCGCTGCACGAGGCCGGCGCTGATCGCCGCCCACTCGCTCTCCTCGATGAGAACCGGGACATGCGCCAGCGGCCATTCGCGCTCATTGGCACCGGCCTTGTCATAGACGCGGTAATAGACGCCGGCATCGCGCAGATACTGGTCGGCGCGGGCAAAGCGCTGGCCGAGCTTTTCAGCGCCAAGTTCCTCGAGCGCCTCGACAAAATGCTTCCAGGCCGGGCGAGGATTGCCTGACGCATCGACCATCTCGTCGACGACGCCGTCGATCGGCTGGTAGTGCTCCAGCAGGCTGTGGGTCTGCGGCTTGCCGCGTCCCCTCTTGTGATTCCCCTTTGCCATCGCTGATCAGAGTCTTGCCGGCCGCCGAAGGTCAAGGGTCATCGGGAAATCTTCCGCCGGTTGTTCTTCACGGATCACATAGGCGGATGGCGTATGACCGCGCGGTTCGAAGCGGGCGAGCCGCCGAGCTTCCGCCTCGTTGCCATTGACCGGAAAGGTGTCGTAATTGCGCCCGCCGGGATGGGCGACATGGTAGACGCAGCCGCCGACCGCACGTCCCGACCAGCGGTCATAGATGTCGAAGACCAGCGGCGTGTTGACCGGCAGCGCCGGATGCAGGCCCGATGCCGGCTGCCAGGCCTTGAAGCGGACGCCCGCCACCGCGACCTCTCTGTTGTCCGTCACCTTCATCGGCACGATACGGCCGTTGCAGACGATCGCGTGGCGCTCCGGATTCAACCCTTCGGTCTTGACCTGCAGCCGTTCGACCGAGGAATCGACGAAACGCACGGTGCCGCCGATCGCGCCTTGCTCGCCCATGACATGCCAGGGTTCGAGCGCCTGCCGCAGTTCCAGCTTGATGCCGGCATGCTGAACCTGACCGCAGAAGGGGAAGCGGAATTCGAGCTGGGCGTCGAACCATTCGGGCCTGAATTCGAAGCCGTTGAGCTTGAGGTCGTCGAGCACGTCGAGGAAATCGGCCCAGACATAATGCGGCAGCATGAAACGATCGTGCAGTGAGGTGCCCCAGCGCACGAAGCGGCCATCGAGCGGGCTCTTCCAGGCACGGGCAATGATCGCCCTGACAAGCAGTTGCTGCGCGAGGCTCATGCGTGCATTGGGCGGCATCTCGAAGCCGCGGAATTCGACCAGTCCCAGCCGACCGGTCGGTCCGTCCGGCGAAAACAGTTTGTCGATGCAGATTTCCGAACGATGCGTATTGCCGGTGACGTCGGTCAACAAATTGCGGAACAGCCGGTCGACCAGCCATGGCAAGGGTGCGTTGCCCCGGTCCGGATGCGGTACCTGCGCCATCGCGATCTCAAGCTCGTAGAGCGAGTCGTGACGCGCCTCGTCGAAGCGTGGCGCCTGGCTGGTCGGCCCGATGAACAGGCCGGAGAACAGATAGGACAGCGACGGATGGCGCTGCCATTGCAGCACCAGGCTCTTCAGCAGGTCCGGCCTTCGCAGGAAGGGGCTGTCATTGGGTGTCGCACCGCCGACCACGACATGGTTGCCGCCGCCGGTGCCGGTGTGGCGGCCGTCAATCATGAACTTGTCGGCGCCAAGCCGTGTCTGCCGCGCTTCCTCATAGATCGCCGTCGTCGTCGCCACGCAATCCTGCCAGTTGGAAGCAGGATGGATGTTGACCTCGATGACGCCGGGATCAGGCGCGACGCGGATGACGTTGAGGCGCGGATCGTGAGGCGGGCCGTAGCCCTCGATATGCACGGGAAGGCCGATCGCCTTCGCCGCGTTCTCGGCCGCAGCGACCAGTTCGAGATAGTCTTCCAGCGCCTCGACCGGCGGCATGAACACGCAAAGCCGCCCATCGCGCGGCTCGACCGAAAGCGCGGTGCGCACCGCGCCGCCGATCTCGGTGATCTCTTGTTCGACCCGGTCCTGCTGGCCGGTCGCAGCGGTGAACGATGCCGCTTGCTGGCGGCGCGCCATCTCGTCGGCGCCTTCCAGTTCAGCCGGAGCCGCCGAGGACAGGATGGCTTCACGCGTGGGCAGCGGTCCGCGTGGCAGCGACGGATCGACCGGCACGATGTAGGGGAATTGCTCCGGCGGCACATAGGGCAACGTGCCGAGTGGCAGGCGGTAGCCGACGGGTGAGTCGCCGGGTACCAGGAACAGCCGGCCGCGCCGCGTCTTCCATTTTTCCGAGCGCCAGCGCGGATCCGATGCCTGGCTATTCCAGCGCTGCACCGGCAGCACATAGCCGGACGGCTTGGTCAGCCCGCGTTCGAACACTTTCGCCATGCGGCTGCGTTCTTCCGGGTCCTCCAGCCTGGAGTTGGACGGATCGACATTGTCGGGCAGCTTGCCTTCCTTGAGCAGCCATTCGGCCGGATCCTCATAGGCTTCGCTGACCATGGTCTTGTCGATGCCGAGTTCGCCGGCAATCGCGGTGAGCAGGCTTTCGGCCTGCTTCGGGCCGATATCGGCCTCGCTCTTTTCGCGTGCGATCAGGGACGGATCGCTCCACACTGGCTGGCCGTCGGCACGCCAGTAGAGCGAAAAGGTCCAGCGCGGCAGGCTTTCGCCCGGATACCATTTGCCCTGGCCGTAGTGGAGAAAGCCGCCGGGCGCGAAGCGCTCGCGCAGTTTACGGATCAGTTCGTCCGCCTTTTCGCGCTTGGTGGGACCGACGGCGGCGGTGTTCCACTCGGCCGACTCGAAATCGTCGATCGACACGAAGGTCGGCTCGCCGCCCATGGTGAGCCGCACGTCCCCGGCCGCGAGAGCGGCATCGACCTTGTTGCCCAACGCATCGAGAGCCTGCCAGCTTTCGTCCGAGAACGGCTTGGTGATGCGCGGATGTTCGGCGATGCGGTCGACCCGCATCTCGAAGCCGAATTCGACATTGGCGAAGCTTGCCAAGCCGGAAATGGGAGCCGCGTTGCGGAAATGCGGCGTCGCCGCCAGCGGCACATGGCTTTCGCCGGTGAGCAGGCCAGAGGTCGGATCGAAGCCGATCCAGCCGGCGCCGGGAAGATACACCTCGCACCAGGCATGCAGATCGGTGAAGTCTATCGCCGTTCCC
>NZ_RZPH01000053.1:0-12631 GCF_004022825.1 Mesorhizobium sp. M7A.F.Ca.CA.004.04.2.1 | reverse complement strand
GACGCTGGAGGACGGCGTGCTCAACCCGAAGATCCTGCTCGGGCCGCGCCGCCTGGTGCCGCTGGCGCTGGCCGGCATGGCGCACGGTACAGCTGTCACCTCCGAACTCGAACGCCAGCTGCGGGCGCCCAATCCCGGCCGCATGGACGGCCGCTTCGCGGTGCGCACCGGCGTGCCGGACCGGCTCGCCGCAGGCCTGACCGGCGCCGAAGCCAAGCTCTACGAGCTGATTGGTGCCGTGCCGCTCGCCGTCGACAGGCTTTTGACCTCGAACGCGCAGAACGCGACGCTGAACCGGCTGGTGTCGCGCGGGCTGGTGCATGTCGCCGGCTTCACCCCGTCGGACGCTGCCCACGTGCTCGGCAAGCAGGCGAACTGGGATCCCATCGCCGCGCGCCTCGGCGCCGAACTGTTCGCCCGCAAGCGTGACGGCCGTGGCCAGAACATCGCAGCTTCGCCGGAAGCGATTTCGGAACGGGTGCTGGTGACGCTGACGCGCTGGTCGGCCGAGTATATCCTCGAGACCGCCTTTGCCGAGGATGGGCTCGATGGCGCGTCGACGGTGGCGCATGCCTTGGTGCAGCGCGCGGTCGACGCCCATCCCGGGATTGCCCGCCTGAGCGTTGCGCTCGACCGCCCGGTCATCGGCCTCGGCGCCTCGGCGCCGCTGCACTATGCCGGGCTGCCGCCGCTGATCGGCAACGACTGCGTGGTGCCCAGGGATACCGATGTCGCCAACGCGCTCGGCGCCGTCGTCGGCCAGGTCAGGGTTTCGGCCGAGGCGCGGGTCAGCCAGCCCATGGAAGGGCTGTTTCGTCTCGCCTCGGGCGAGACCGTGCGCGATTTCCTCGACGAGGCGACAGCGATCGCGGCGGCCGAGGCCGATGTCCGCGCCATCGTCGCGGAGCGCGCTATGGAGGCCGGCACCGACAGCGCCGAGATCGACGTCGCCACCGAATTCCGCGTCTCGACCGTCGAAGCCCAGCGCATGTTCATCGAGGCGCATGTGGTGGCGGTGGCCTCGGGAAGGCCAAGGATTGCGGTTTGAGCGGGGCGGCGAAATACGCCACCTTCACCCTAAGCTGAATTGACCCGGCAAACCTGACATGCCAAAGGCCCGCAAAGCCTTTCATCTGGAGTAGCCTGATGACCGACCGCATCGAGATCGCCGGATTGCGGATTGCCCGCGAGCTGCATGAGTTCGTGGCCAGGGAAGCGCTGCCGGGCACGGGCGTCGAAGCGGACGCCTTCTGGAACGGTTTTTCGGCCATCATCCATGATTTGGCGCCGAAGAACCGGGCGCTGCTGGCAAAGCGCGACGCCATCCAGGAACAGATAGACGGCTGGTATCGCGAGCATGGCGCGCCGGTCGACATGGAGGCCTACAAGGGCTTCCTGAAAGAAATCGGCTATCTCGTTCCCGAAGGCCCGGCCTTCAGCGTATCGACCGACAATGTCGACCCCGAAATTGCTGATGTTGCCGGACCGCAGCTGGTCGTGCCGGTGATGAATGCGCGCTATGCGCTCAACGCCGCCAATGCGCGCTGGGGTTCGCTCTACGACGCGCTCTACGGCACCGATGCCATCCCCGAAACGGATGGCGCCGAAAAGGGCAAGGGCTTCAATCCGGCGCGTGGCGCCAAGGTCGTTGCCTGGACGAAGACCTTTCTCGACGAGGCTGCCCCGCTCACCCTAGGCAAATGGGCCGGCGTCAATGGTCTGTCGCTGGCGCAAGGTGCCTTGCGGCTGAGCGCCGGCGCCGGCTCGACGACGCTGGCCGACCCCAGGCAATTCGTCGGCTACCGTGGCGACGCGGCCAATCCCGATGCGGTGCTGCTGGTGCGCAACGGCCTGCACATCGAGATCGCGATCGACCGCAACAACCAGATCGGCCGCACCGATCCGGCTGGCATCGCCGATGTCATCCTGGAATCGGCGCTGACCACCATCCAGGACTGCGAGGATTCGGTCGCGGCGGTGGATGCGCCAGACAAGGTCGTCATCTACCGCAACTGGCTCGGCCTGATGAAGGGCGATTTGGCGGAAGAGATCACCAAGGGCGGCAAGAGCTTTGTCCGCAAGCTCAATCCTGACCGCTCCTACACCGCGCCCGCCGGCGGCACGCTGACCGTGCCCGGCCGCTCGCTGATGCTGGTCAGGAATGTCGGCCACCTCATGACCAACCCGGCGATACTGGATCGCGACGGCAACGAGGTTCCGGAAGGCATCATGGATGCGGCGATGACGGCGCTGATCGCGCTGCACGATGTAGGGCCGAACGGCCGCCGCGCCAATTCCCGCGCGGGCTCGATGTATGTCGTGAAACCCAAGATGCATGGGCCCGACGAAGTCGCTTTCGCCGTCGAGATCTTCGACCGCGTCGAAGCGCTGCTCGGTATGGCCAGGAATACCATCAAGATGGGCATTATGGATGAGGAGCGGCGCACCACCGTCAACCTCAAGGAGGCGATCCGCGCCGCAAAAGCGCGCGTCGTGTTCATCAACACCGGCTTCCTCGACCGCACCGGCGACGAGATCCACACCTCGATGGAAGCCGGCCCGATGATCCGCAAGGGCGACATGAAGCAGGCCGCCTGGATTTCCGCCTACGAGGCGTGGAATGTCGACATCGGGCTGGAATGCGGCTTGGCCGGCCACGCCCAGATCGGTAAGGGCATGTGGGCGATGCCGGATTTGATGGCGGCGATGCTGGAACAGAAGATTGCCCACCCCAAGGCCGGCGCAAACACTGCCTGGGTGCCGTCGCCAACGGCGGCGACGCTGCATGCCACGCACTATCACAAGGTCGACGTCCACGCCGTGCAGGCGGCGCTGAAGAACCAGCCCAAGGCGAAGCTCGACGACATCCTGTCGGTGCCCGTGGCCGTGCGGCCGAACTGGTCGCCCGAAGACGTCCAGAAGGAACTCGACAACAACGCGCAGGGCATTCTTGGCTATGTCGTCCGCTGGATCGACCAGGGCGTCGGCTGCTCGAAAGTGCCTGACATCAACGATGTCGGCCTGATGGAAGACCGCGCCACATTGCGTATTTCCTCACAGCACATCGCCAACTGGCTGCACCACGGTGTGTGCAGCGAGGACCAGGTGATGGCGACGATGAAGCGCATGGCTGACATCGTCGACCGCCAGAACGAGGGCGACCCGCTTTACCAGCCGATGGCGGCCGATTTCGCCAAGTCGATCGCCTTCCAGGCCGCTTGTGACCTGGTCTTCAAGGGCCGCGTCCAGCCCAATGGCTACACCGAGCCGGTGCTGCACGCGCGGCGGCTGGAACTGAAGGCGCAGCAGAGCTGAATAGGCCAGTGTCGTGTATGGGCGGCGGGTTTTCGGCCTGCTTTCTCCGGGGTGAGGCGTCAGGGAGCTGTATGGTCCAGGAGCCGGATGGTGGGATCGCGACGGTGTTCGGAGTTGACCCGATCGACGCCTTCCACCGTAATCGCGATCGTCCCGTTTTCCACTCTTGCTATCCAGGCCTTCGCTTTCAGATACCAGAGATGAAATTCGAGATGCTCTCGCGGACAGCCTGATAAGCGTTCGAGCTCCACATCTCCGATCCCGGGATTGCTGACGTCGTGCCGGCGCTTCGCGTAAAGCAGCGACAGCAGCCTGGCCTGGATCACGACGTCACGCTCGATGCCTTTGGTGTTGCTGGCTTCCTCGGTCAATTCACGGCGAAGGCCGGCATGGTCCCTGTACGCGATGTCGTATTGTGCGCGTTTGACCGGATCCTTGAGCGTATTGTGGGCTTCCACGATTTCACTGAAACGGGCTTCATCGCCGGTTTCGCGATTGTCTGGATGATAGCGCATCGCAAAATAGCGAAATATGCGCTCCAGCGTTTCCGAATTGGCGTTCGGGCTAACTTCCAAAACTTCGTAGTAGTCAATGAACATAGCGGGCTCCCCGGCCACACCATATTCGCATTGTCTAAATAAGGAATGTCAATGCGGAGGCCAGGACCTTGGTCCGACGCCGATGACATCCACGCTTTCTGGAAGAGGAAGAAAATGGCCGGCGTCCGGTCGGTGGGGGCCGTTGGGTGGTGAGGACGCCGGCCAAGCGGACAATCAGGTCCGCCGCACCGTGGAGATGATCGATTCGCGGAGGCCGGGTTATGGCGTGATCGCGGAAGGCAATGTGGCGAGGTCGGCTTGTCGGCGGACCTACGCCGCCTGCGCCATCCGCTCCGAGCTCATGCGGTAGGAGATCGCTTCGGCCAGATGGATTCGGCCGACGGTTTCGCTGGCGTCGAGATCGGCGAGCGTCCGCGCCACCTTCAGCACGCGATGATAGGCCCGCGCCGAAAAGGCGAGCTTTTCGCTGGCGTCCTTGAGCAGCGACAGGCCGGCGGCGTCCGGCATGGCGATCTCGTCGATGACCGAGGGCGCGCAATGCGCGTTGGTGGTGGCGCGGGTGGCGCCGAGCCGCTCGAAACGTTCGCGTTGGATGGTGCGGGCGCGTGCCACACGCAGCGCCACATCGGCACTTTTCTCCGCCCGGTCGGGCCGGATCAGGTCGCTGGCCGAGACCGCCGGCACTTCGATCCTGAGATCGATGCGGTCGAGCAGCGGACCCGAAATGCGCGCCTGATAGTCGGTACGGCAACGCTCGCCGCGCAGGCAGCGATAGCCCGGCTCGCCGGCCATGCCGCAGCGGCACGGGTTCATCGCCGCCACCAGCTGGATACGCGCCGGATAGGTGACGCGATGATTGGCTCGCGCTATCATGCAGTCGCCGGTCTCCAACGGCTGGCGCAACGCATCAAGCGTCTGCGGCGTGAACTCGGGAAACTCATCGAGGAACAGCACGCCGTGATGGGCCAGCGACACCTCGCCCGGCCGCGCGCGGATACCGCCGCCGACCATCGCCGCCATCGAGGCCGAGTGGTGCGGCGCCCGGAACGGCCGCCGGTCGGTCAGCTTACCTTCGCCGAGCTCTCCTGCCACCGAGGCGATCATCGAGACTTCGAGCAATTCCTTCGGCGCCAGCGGCGGCAGGATCGACGGCAGCCGCTGCGCCAGCATCGATTTGCCGGATCCCGGGGGTCCGATCATGAGCAGATTATGCCCACCGGCGGCGGCCACTTCCAGCGCCCGCTTGGCGGTCTCCTGGCCCTTGATGTCGGCGAGGTCAGGCAAATCCAGAGCGGCGGCATGAATGCCGGGCTCGGGGCGCGACAGCACCTGCGTGCCGCGAAAATGATTGGCGATGGCGATCAGACTGCGCGGCGCCAGAATGTCGAATTCCCGACCAGCCCAGGCCGCTTCCGGCCCGCATGCGAACGGGCAGATCAGGCCCTTGCCCTCGGCATTGGCGGCGATCGCCGCCGGCAAGGAGCCGGCGACCGCGGCAATCGTGCCGTCGAGCGACAATTCTCCAAGCACGACATAGCCGGCCAGCATGTCGCCCGGAATGGCGCCAAGGGCAGCCATCAGGCCAAGCGCGATCGGCAGGTCGTAGTGGCTGCCTTCCTTCGGCAGGTCGGCCGGCGCCAGATTGACCGTGACTTTCTTCGACGGCATCGACAGGCCGGAAGCATGCAGTGCGGCCTGCACCCGCTCGCGGCTTTCGGCCACCGCCTTGTCGCCCAGGCCGACGATGTGCATGTTGACCTTGCCGGGCGCGATCATCACCTGCACGTCGACCGGCACGGCCTCGATGCCCTGAAAAGCGACCGTGCGAACCCGCGCCACCATTTCTATGCCCCCGGATATGCTGCGTGCCTAAGCCTACACGGCTAGGCGGCCAACGACATCGCCCAACACAAACATAGATTTCTGGGATAATCAAGAACAATACAGGAACAAAACCACCGCAGCTATAAATGCTATTCCGATCAACCTGAAACGCAGGTTGATCTCCGACCAGACATTGCGCCCTGCCACAGATTGCCACGGACTTGTCGCCCGCTGCAAAATGCACCGTCTAGCCGTCGCAGGATGGATCGACGTAACATCATGTTGTCGGAAAACTGCCGGCAGCCATGACCATGGGTATCCAAAGTACGTCCGTCATTAAGATATCGGCGGCGGAAAACTGTCCATCGACAAGCCACTCACGATGCGCCAGCGCAGCCTCGACTTGTTTCAAGCGCTGGAGCATCCAAGATTCGAGGAGGTTATTCTTGTCATTGGACATGCCAACGAACCACTATGGGCCCGTGGTCATGTCAATCGAATTGATTGCGGCAGCCACGTCCAAGGGCATTTTGGGCTGAGCTCGCCGTTGACCGATTGCTCTGAATTAAGCCTAGCCTTCTTCGCGCTCGTGGTCGGGTTCTATACAGCTCCGAACTGCCCCGAAGGCAGTCACAACGTTACGCTCGGGCGCCTCACTCTCATCGAACCTTCTCTCGACTTCCCAGCGAGGAGTGACGTCATCAGATTGGCCACGTCAGAACGATCCTTCATTTGCTCTAGCAATGACCCTAGTTTGCTATCATCGACAACGCCACGGGCGTAATAGCTCAAAACGAGCGCGCCATGCCACAAGCTGCGATCGCGACCGTCTACGCGGTCTGACTCTAGTATACCGACGATGCGCTCTTTCTGATCGGCATCAAACTGCGGCTTCCAATACGCCCGCGGAAACCCGACCACCCTTCCCAAAAAGAAGCCGGCAAGACTCGCTATAGAGCCGTCTAAGAAGTATAAGTTAGCAACAAGTTCCAAAGTACCTACCTTTGGTCTGATTGTTGTCTCACGATCGTGTAGAAGGGCTCTGGCCCAAAGCGCTGCCTCCGTATTATCGGAATCTTTGGACAAAATATATTGCTCTACCAAGGTTGCTGTGTCGTTGTCGGACCAGATATTTAGCGTCTCATGTGTCGAACTCCATATATCTCCCGAAATAGCAAGAAAATTTCTGCGGATTTCTTCGCTGTGGGTGCCTTTTTGAAGGCAATCCATCACTTCTCGATGGGCATCAGCCGCAACTGCATGCCGATTGTGTAGCCGCATAGCTGCGATAACCGCGTAAGTATTCCTCAGCCACAGCGACTCGGGTTGGAAGCCTTGTGTGTACAGTTGCCAAGCTTTCTCCTCAAACTCGATACCATACGGTCCTATTGCCAGAGTTCTCCACAGATCGGAATCATCCCGGCAACCTTTGGCGAGGAGTGCAAGAACTTCCAAACTTTTACTGAGGGTATCGGGGGACGCTTCGGCTTCTTCCGCAAGGCTCGTTAATAGTAGCTGGACTGCATTTTCTAATTTAATAGGCCCCATATCATCGTCGGAGCGAATCCTGTTGGCGATGGCCTTTTGAGCCAGTGTGTTCAATCTCACCAACAGCGGCTCTGCTTGCTTGCGAGCAAGGACTGCAGCCATAGGTACGACTTCTTTCCATTCCTCCCCTTCGAGATAGCGATTCAAAGGGGTCAGCGGTGTGTCTCTGCTCGTGTAACCCCTATAGTGGCCCTCAACTGCGGCAACTGCGGCTAGATATTCCTGGAATGTCAAATGTCGAAACTGATAAAATGGGACCGTTTTGTGCCCGTCTTTCTGAAGCCCGGCTTCAACGAGGAGACTGGACCTCAGCTCAACGCGCTTAACGAAGTCGTGCGGCGTGTCCCTTGCGTATCTCGTGATTTGGGGCACGTACTTCCGCGCGGCTTCTAATAACTTGATGAGTTCATGTTCTGTGGCCGTTTGCTTGCCCTGCTTATGTAGCTCAAACGCGACGTAGGCGAGTTGCGGAACTGCTTCCTTGACGTTGAGCGCCTCGTGACCCTTGATATTCCAAGTATCGAGGAGAACCTCCACCGCCCTGTCATACAAGCTCACTCTGTCGGGCGGGAGTCGTCCTGCTCCGTGCTTGACAACCAACAACATAGTCAGAAGCAGCGGGTTTTCCGCTAGTCTGCGCAAAGCACTGGATTGCATGATCCTAGCAGTTGTTTCGGCGGCCTCGGCCAAGGCTTCTGGTTTGTCGCCAGCCATGAGCTTGTGCCAATAATCGCAAAGTAATGCTATAGCCTCTTCGCTAAGGGGCGCCACGCGCCAGCGTTGGCAGAACCGCGCAAGCGTAGGAGCAATGAGTGCAAAGCCTGCTTCTCTGCTGGTTACGACAAGTCGGATCTTCGGATAGTCTTCTAGGAAACGCTCAAGGTGTTCGACAAAGGTAGTCCTATGGGCATCAACGTGGATTTCGTCTAAGCCATCTACCAATAATATAATATTTCCCCGACGAAGCATCGGAACAATGGCATCCCAGAAGTTGGACAAGTTCGTTTGCCCGGTGATCTGTGATAACTCGTTAAGAATTGTTGGGATTGGTTTTTGGATGTGGTCTCTCCACTCTCGACAGCGAATCATCACCGGAAAAAGCGTCACATCGGGCAGTTGGTCTCTGCTCAGCTTTCGTCGTTTCGGTTCGGCGTAAGCAACAGCCAAACGTTTCAGGAGCAGTGTCTTGCCGCCCCCTGGAAATGCCAAGAGCGCAATTCGCCTATTATCTCTGAACGCTTCACCAAACGTTTTGCCTCGCCCATCAGACTCCTGCCACTCAGATAGCTTTTGTTCTCGCTTGGGGTCGGTCAGCGGAAATTCAGGTGGAATAGGCACCACGTCCAACGGAACAAATAAGCGTTCGAGATCAAACTTCCGCTGTGCGGTGTCCATATCGGCACGCACCCCCTCTATCGTCATTTGACCGCAGTCACGAATGAGGAAGGTGCGATAGGCATCAAGGCATTGCGCTTCGTCAATTAGAGAACTTGAGGTGCGCTTGGGTTTCCTCTTTGCAGCCTGAACGTCGGCGACGATTTCCAAGAGTTTGGCTGGCAGATCGGCATGGTTAGGGTACGAGATAGGGTCGACGAACCCCTGCCAAGCTTGATCCTTCTTGCGCGGGCCGTAGTCCTTCTCTGTAACGAATGCATAGTGGAGCGGTGGGGCACCACCAATGTTCGTGCGGCACCAATTTATTAGCGCACTAAAGTTTGGGTCGGAAAAAGTGTCGCCACATCCAACAAAAAGAAGCTGACCGAATGAAGACAAAGATCGCTGGATGAGGGATCGCACTTCGCTAGTTAGTGTTGCGGTATAGTCGCGAATACCAAGAATGCAGGAACCGGGAACGTCCCATTTGCCATGAAGATGCAAAATGCCTGGATGATCTCGCTGCATCCAACTAACTACCTGCGAGGTGTCAGATAGTGTAATTCCTGGAAGGTCAGTCGCCTGTTCAAGTAACGTGTCGTAATTTAGCGTAGCCAACGGTATATTTGCGTCTCTGAGTGAGCGGATAGCTTCAGCCATCTTGCCGGTACCGCATTTCTCTCCAAAAAATAACTCTTGTAGCCAGCGTTCATACAAAAGCTTATCCGCACCTTGAAGCTTTTGAGTAACAAATTCGGCGGCTGCCAACATGTCATCGATGTCATCGGAGCCGAGGGTCCGGGCCCAACGCCGTTCTTGATCCTGGGTGATGCGGCCTCGTGCGCGTGCATATGACAAGCCCGTCTCGATCAGGCCTCGCCAACTGTGATGTGGAGCTTCAGCGGCCGCTAGGGCGCGACTGACGCCCGTACCCATGATAGCTACCAGTTTCCCTTTGTTCGCCGCCTCTTTAAGTACAGCTAACCCAGTCTTTGACATTCTTCCCCCAAATTCAGAACGGGAACACAAAAGAGGCGGCACTAGTTCTTGAGCAATACACAGGTCGCCTATGACTTGGATAGTGGCAACACTGGCGATCGCGGGGGATCAATCGCAAACCACTCGCTGTGGGCACTAGACCCTTTGACGTTTTGACGGAAGCGTACCCGACATTTGCCAAGTAGTTTTTGCATTCGGCTGCCTCGCGGCCTGCACCCGCTCGCGACTTTCGGCCACCGCCTTGTCGCCCAGGCCGACGATGTGCATGTTGACCTTGCCGGGCGCGATCATCACCTGCACGTCGACCGGCACGGCCTCGATGCCCTGGAAAGCGACCGTGCGAACCCGCGCCACCATCGTGCAACCCCAATTCAGGCTGGCCCCAGCCCCTGCGATCAGGCCAGGAATGGCCCGCCGGGAAGACAATCACACTTCCCCGGTCAAATCAAGAACATTACGGGAACGCATGACCGCTTGGGTTGCAGCGGAATTGAGCGCGGTTGCAAAAACGGAACATGGTTAAGACAAAATGAAAACGGCTTACCCGCGCTTTCCCTCGACCGCGTCCCAGAACAGGCTGGCGATGTCGGCGCCGCCGAAGCGTTTGACCTCGCGCACGCCGGTCGGCGAGGTCACGTTGATCTCGGTCATGTAGTCGCCGATCACGTCGATGCCGACCAGGATGAAGCCGCGCTCCTTCAGCGATGGGCCGATGCGGGCGCAGATCTCGCGTTCGCGCTCCGTCAGTTCGGTCTTTTCGGCGCGGCCGCCGACATGCATGTTGGAGCGGGAATCATGCTCGGCCGGCACCCGGTTGATGGCGCCAACCGGCTCGCCGTCGATCAGGATGATGCGCTTGTCGCCCTTGCGCACGTCCTTGAGATAGCGCTGTACGATGTAGGGTTCGCGGAACATCTGGCCGAACATTTCCAGCAGCGAGGCAAGGTTGCGGTCGGCCTCCAGCAGATGGAAGATGCCGGCGCCGCCATTGCCGTAGAGCGGCTTGACGATGATGTCGCCGAACTCCTTGCGGAAGGCGGCAACTTCGAGCGGATCCTTGGTGATCAGCGTGTCCGGCATCAGGTCGGCAAATTCGGTGACGAAGATCTTTTCCGGGCTGTTGCGCACCCAGGCCGGGTCGTTGACCACGAGCGTTTTCGGATGGATGCGCTCCAGGATGTGCGTGGTGGTGATGTAGTTCATGTCGAAGGGCGGATCCTGGCGCAGCAGGACCACATCCATCTCCGACAGGTCGGTACGCACCTTCTCGCCCAGCGAATAGTGGCTGCCCTTCTCGTCGCGCACCTGCATTTCCTCGATGCGGGCAAACACCTTGCCGTCGCGCAACGAGAGCCGATCCGGCGTGTAGTGGAACAGCTCATGGCCGCGCCGCTGCGCTTCCAGCGACAGCGCGAACGAGGTGTCGCCGGCGATCGACACGGTGGAGATGTGGTCCATCTGGACGGCGATTTTCAGCTTCATGGCGGGTCTCCGGCGGCTCGGATGGACGACTGTCTTGCCTGTACAGGCTCACTGCCCGTCTGCCAATCGCGACATTCCTGGGATTGGCATCCGACACCCGAATGCGCTGCTTTCATCGATCCTTCGAAACAGTCGCGGTTGCCCCTGGAAAATCGATTTCGCGATACGTTTCCTAAAGGGTTTGCTGCCAGTCTGAAAATAAATTCCGACGTCACAAAACAGGGACACCGATGCAAACTTCGTTTGGCACCGGTCAGGCAAACAGGGAGAGCACGGATCTGGCATTCACAGATCCGTTGACCGGGCTTGGCAACCATCGCCGCTTCTTCGACAAGGTCGATCGCCTGATCGCCGACCGTGCCGACGATCCCGCGCCCTTTACCGTCGGCATTCTCGACCTCGACGGCTTCAAGCCGATCAACGATCTGTTCGGCCACAAGGCCGGCGACGACATCCTGATCCAGGTGGCGATGCGGCTGCGCGCCTCGATGGACGGCCATTCCACGGTCTGCCGCATCGGTGCCGACGAATTCGCCTTTCTCTATCCCCTGGTGTTCAGCGAGGATGCAGCGGCCGAAAAGTCGCGCATGCTGATCGAGATCCTGTCGGCGCCCTATGATGTCGGCGAACGCACCGCCAGGCTTTCGGCCTCGGTCGGCTGCTCGCTGTTCTATTCGGGCGACGAGACCACGGAAATCCTCATCAATAAGGCCGAGACGGCGCTCTATCACGCCAAGCGTTCCGGCCGTGGCCGCGTCGTCGTCTACACCCGTGAGATGGAAGAGGCGGCCAAGCGCGTCACCCGCATCGAACAGGCGCTGCGCCGGGCTGTCTCGGCCGGCGAGGTGGAGCCGCATTTCCAGCCCATCGTCGACCTCAACACGCGCCGCACCATCGGCTTCGAGACGCTGGCGCGCTGGACAGATCGCGACCTCGGCTCGGTGCCGCCGACCGTCTTCATTCCCATCGCCGAGGAGCGCGGCATCATCGGCCCGTTGTCGCAGCTGGTGCTGCGCAAGGCGACCGAAGCGGCCAGAAGCTGGCCGAAGGACCTGTTCCTGTCCTTCAACCTGTCGCCATCGCAGCTCGTCGACCAGAACACCGGCCTGCACATACTGGCGATCCTCGATCGCACCGGCTTCGATCCGCGCCGGCTGGAGATCGAGATCACCGAGACCGGCCTGATGAACGACCCGGCCTCTGCCGCGCAGATCGTCGAGGATCTGCGCCGCGTCGGCATCCGCGTCTCGCTCGACGATTTCGGCACCGGCCAGTCCTCGCTCGGCCGTCTGCGCGAATTCCATTTCGACAAGCTCAAGATCGATCGCGCCTTCGTCTCCTCCATTCTCGACGACCGTCCCTCGGAGCACATCATCCGCGCCATTCTCGCAATGTGCGAGGGGCTCGGCATGGACGTCGTCGCCGAAGGCATTGAGCAGGAAGCGCAGGCCGACCGCCTCGTCCAGTTCGGCTGTGCCGGCGGGCAAGGCTATCTCTTCGGCAAGCCCCTCGATGCCGACGCCCCGCCC
>NZ_RZPH01000539.1:0-4078 GCF_004022825.1 Mesorhizobium sp. M7A.F.Ca.CA.004.04.2.1 | reverse complement strand
GAAGCCGTCATTGCTGTCATCGTCACCTCCTTCGAATTCAAAACGATGATGTATTCCTTCGCCCGCCAGGCCAATTGTGTTTCACCGCGGCGCGCTTCAGCTGACATGCCCTGACAGAATCCGGGTCCCTGCCGGCAGAGGAAAATTGTTGCCTTGACATTCGCGGCCTCACGCCCGACTTCCTAGCGCACGACCCCGAAATCGAAGTCGATTTCGGAAAGGATCATGCGCAGAATCTAAAGTGCTACAGCGTCCTTTGCGCGTCCAAGAGGACGTGCGGCGCTGTAGTGTCGAGGAGACCAACCCATGCCAGAGCCCCGACGATCGACAATCGATGCCGGAGAAGTGGAACGCTTTTCCGCCCTTGCCGCCGAATGGTGGAACCCGAACGGCAAGTTCCGTCCCCTGCACAAATTCAATCCGGTCCGGTTGGCCTATATCCGCGACCAGATAGCGACGCGCTTCGGCCGTGACCCACGCGCTGCAAGGCCTTTCGAGGGCCTGCGCATCCTCGACATCGGCTGTGGCGGCGGACTTCTGTGCGAGCCGATGGCGCGGCTTGGCGCCGAAGTCGTGGGCGCGGATGCCTCCGAAACCAACATCGAAGTGGCCAAGCTGCACGCCGCCGAGGGCAATGTCAGCGTCGACTATCGCGCCACGACGGCCGAGGACCTTGCCGACGCCGGCGAGAAATTCGACGTCATCCTCAACATGGAAGTGGTCGAGCATGTCGCCGACATCGACCTGTTCGTCGCCAAATGCGGCGAGATGGTGCGGCCCGGCGGCATCATGTTCGTGGCCACCATCAACCGCACGCTGAAGGCGCTGGGCTTAGCCATCATCGGCGCCGAATATGTGCTGCGCTGGCTACCGCGCGGCACCCATCAGTTCGGCAAGCTGGTGCGCCCGGAAGAGCTCGAAAAGGCGCTGGGCGGCGCCGGCCTGACCATCATCGACCGCACCGGCGTCACCTACAACCCGCTGGCCGACCGCTGGGCGCGGTCGAAGGACATGGACGTCAACTACATGGTCCTGGCGGAAAAAGGCTCGGTCTGATCTTATTCTGAATTCTGGCCTTATTCAGATTTCAGCGGCCTGTAGCCGCCGCGCCAGTAGATCAGCGCCTGGCCGGCATCGTGGGTGCGCACGGCCTCGACCGAGCCGATGACGATGGAATGCGTGCCGCGATCGATCATCTCGTCGAGGCTGCAGTCGAACGCGGCCACCGCGTCCGAAAGCAGTAAAGCTCCGGTCTTGAGCGTCATCCATTCGGCGCCCTCATAGCGGTCCTTGCCCTTGATGCCGCCAAAGCCGGAGAACCGCTCGGCCACGCGCTGATGCTGGGGGCCAAGCGAATTGACGCCGAAATGCCGGTAGCGTTCGATCACCGGCCAGGTCGACGACGACCTGTTGACGCAGGCGATCACCTTGGGCGGCTCGGCCGACAGCGAGACGACCGAAATGACCACCAGGCCGGAGCGATCCTCGCCGGTGCCAGCGGTGATGACGCTGACATTGCCGACGATCAGCCGCATCGCGGCCCGAAAATCCGCGACACCGACAGGATTTGCCTCCGAAGTCGTTGGTTCGGTCATGGGGGTTGCTCCTAGGCCGCCGACTGCATGGCGGCCGCTGCGATACGGATGCCCCGCTGTTCGAGGATAGGCAGGACGGTGTCGCGAAAATACGGGAATTCCTCGACATAGTCGACGAAGGACAGCGTCGAGCCGCGAAATCCGGCCTCGTGCAAGGCGGTGATCCCATCAGCGACCTGTTCGGCCGTGCCGGTGAGCGGGAAGCCGCCATGGCCCGCCGCCATCCGATCGCGGATGAGCGCCAGGAGGTCATGCGGGAACGACTGCGCATGCGCAAATTGCAGCTTCACCAGATTGTCGACGGCTGCCCAGTCGGCATTGGCGCGGGCGAAATGCTCGAGATAATCCTTCGCTTCCTTCTCGGTCGGCCGGCAGACGACATGGGCAAAGGTCAGCACGTCGACAGTGCTGCCGGCGGCGACCGCCTGTTGCTTCAGCGCGGCGATCTCGTCCCTGGAGCGTGACAGATCGATTGCCGGCGTGAACAGGAAGTCCGCATTGCGGACAGCGAATTTGCGCCCTTCTTCCGAGCCGGCGGCGTTGAGGATCGGCAGGCGCGCCGACGGCCGCGGATCGCCAAGCACGTTCTTCAGCTTGAAATAGGTGCCGTCCCAGTCGAACGCCTCGGTGCGATCCCACAGCGCCCTGACGATGTCGAACCATTCCTGTGCGTAGCCGTAGCGTGTGATGTGATCGTCGGGCAGCGTCAGCCCGAGCGCTTCATATTCCGGCTTGTTCCAGCCGGCGACGATGTTGAGGCCGATACGGCCGCGGCTGATCTGGTCGATCGTCGCCAATTGCTTGGCGACGACGACAGGGTGATTGGCCGCCGTGTGGGTGGTGGCGAAAACCGTGATGTTGCGGGTGAGCGCTAGGAGCCCTGCGGCCCAGGTGATCGTCTCCAGCACGTTGCCGTGGAAATTGGTCTCGCCCCCATAGCCGATCCAGCGGGCGATCGGCAGCATGAAATCGATACCGGCGTCGTCGAGCAGATGCGCCAGCCGCAGATTGTTGTCCCAGGAACTGACCCATCGTTCGGGAACCTTGGTGACGGTCATGCCGCCGGAACAATTGGAAGCGAAGGTCCCTAGAAAGAAGGGCTGTGCGTTGGCTGCGGTCTTGTCGAGCATGCTCATCGGTCGCGTTCTCCTCATTTTTAGGTTATATTTTATAATAGAAAGTCTATCATAAAATCATATGGACGCAATCGGCCGGATCGGCGCATGCTGCCGGGCGGGGAGACATGATGAACGACCGGCGCAAACCATTGGAAACACAAGCCAAGCTGCTGGATCGCGGCTGGCATCTGGCGCGGACGCCGCTCGAAATCGACGTCGCCGAAATCGAATATGCGCTGATGCGCTCCTACGAGGCGTTCGGCCACTGGCAGGCGGAATGCCTGGCGACGGTGATCGAGTTTTCCGCCAGCGGGCCGGAAAATGCGCTGCTTCACATCATCAGGATGAACGACCGGCCAAAGAGCGTCCGCGACCTGGCGCAGATGACCAACAGAGACGACATCCCCAACATCCAGTACAGCCTGCGCAAATTGCTCAAGGGCGGCCTGGTCAAGCGAACCGGCAGCGGCAGGGCCGGCGTCACCTACGAGGTCACGCCGCTTGGGTTTCGAGTCACCGAACGCTATGCCGACATCCGGTCCGTCCTGCTCATCGAAGCGGTGACACGCGTCCCGGAGATGGCGGCCAAGCTCGAGGAAGCGGCGCGCACACTGGAGCTGATGACCGGCATCTACGAACAGGCGGCCCGCGCCGCGGCCACTCATCGCCGCCGGCACCCAAGGCCGGAACCCGGTGGCGAAGAGAACGAAACCGACGCCGGCTGAGGCGCGAAAGCACTTACGCCGCCTGCCTTTGCAGCTTCGTGCCGGTCTGGCTTTGTGCCCTGGTGGTGATGAACACGCCCGCGGTGATGATGACCGCGCCCGCCCAGGTCAGCAGCTGATAGTGCTCGCCGAGGAAGATGGTTCCGGCAAACAGGCCGACGGCCGCCGCCACATAACCGATCTGGCTGAGATAGACCGGACCGCCAACCGCCTGCAGCCGGAAGAAGAAGGCGAACATCGCCGATGCCGACGCAACCTGCGCGACCACCACCAGCGGCACGCCGCCGAGTGGCGCGAAAGCCTCGCCGCCGAACAGGAGGAGAATGCCGGCAAGCAGCATCGCCGCCGACGCCAGATGGCTGCCGACGGCAAGCTCGATCGGGCCGGTGCCGTCCGGCCAGTCGACCGTGCGGTAGATGTTGCCGGCGGCAAGGCTGACCGGAACGAGCAACCCCATCGCCACCCAGAACAAATCGGCCGGCTGGCCGGCCTCGCCGCGCGTCACCGCGACCATGACGGCGCCGACGAAGCCGACGGCGATGCCGACAATGCCCAGCATGTTGGGGCGCCGGACACGCAACAGGATCGAGAACACCAGTGTGATGACAGGCGACAGGGTGAACATGATGCCGGTGTAGCC
>NZ_RZPH01000538.1:0-4088 GCF_004022825.1 Mesorhizobium sp. M7A.F.Ca.CA.004.04.2.1 | reverse complement strand
GGATGAAGCCGGGCAGCGCATCAGTATAGGTCGATTTCAGCTTGGTCAGCTGGCGCCAGTCGACGATCTTGCGCGGCAGTTCGTGGCCTTCCGCGGCGAGATCTTCGAGAAGCTGCGCCGACGTCGACCACTGGCCGGTCTTGGTCTTGGAACCGCCGGGCAGGCCCATGCGCCCGAACAGGATGTCGCCGAGCTGCTTTGGCGAGCCGATGTTGATGCGTTCGCCGATGAGCTGGTAGATTTCCTCTTCAAGGCGAGCGGCGCCCTGGGCCAGTTCGCCGGAGAGCCGCGACAGGATCTGCCGGTCGACCGAGATGCCGCGCTGTTCCATGCGCGCCAGCACCGGCACCAGCGGCCGCTCCAACCGCTCATAGACAGACACCAGGCCCTTGGCGGCAAGCCGCGGTTTCAGCACCAGCCAGAGCCGAAGCGTCACATCGGCGTCCTCAGCGGCATGAGCCGTCGCCTTGTCGATGTCGACCTGATCGAAACCGACGGAGCTTTTGCCCGAGCCGGTCACATCCTTGAGTTGGAGAGGGGTATGACCGAGCCACTTTTCGGCAAGCGCATCCATGCCATGACCATGGGGCGTGCCGGCATCGAGCACGTAGGAGATCAGCATGGTGTCGTCGAACGGCGCGACATCGATGCCGTAGCGGCTCATGATCACAAGATCGTATTTCAGATTCTGCGCCACCTTGAGAACCGATCGGTCTTCGAGCAGCGGTTTCAGCACGGCCAGCGCCTCGCGCAGCGCAATCTGGTTTTCGAGCGCGCCACCACCGAGCAGGTCGCCATTGCCGCTCATGTGGGCAAAAGGAATGTAGGCGGCGCGGCCGGGCGCTGTGGCGATGGCCATGCCGATGAGTTCGGCCTGCATCGGATCAGCCGATGTTGCCCGGACATCGAAGGCGGCGATGCCCGCCTCCCGTGCCTCGGCCACCCAGGCTTTCAGGGTCGAGACATCGCGAATGCAATGATAGGCAGAAATATCGATCTTGCCGGTGGCCGCGCGCTCCAGCCGCAGTGCCGCGAGCAGGGAAGGGGTATCGCCTTGTTTTGACGTCTCCGCCGTCCCGCCGGCTTCGTCCGGTTCAGTGCCGGACGCGTTTCGGGCAACCGGCGGCAACCCGGCCCCGACATCTGGGCCATGAGCATGATCGGCGCGTTCGACGGTGACCGCGACGGCCTGGACGTCGCCGGCCTCGGTGCTGGTCGCTTCCGCCACACGGCGGGTCAGTGACGTGAATTCCATGGTCTTGAGGAAACCGATCAGCTTCGGACCGTCCGGCGCGTGCAGCACGAAATCCTCCAGTCCCTCGGTCACCGGCACATCGTTCATCAGCGTCACCAGCTGACGAGAAATGCGCGCCTTGTCGGCATTGGCGATGATCGATTCGCGCCTCTTGTCCTGCTTGATCTCGCCGGCCCGGGCCAGCAGCGTGTCGAGGTCACCGAACTGTTCGAGCAGTTGCGCCGCCGTCTTCGGCCCTATGCCGGGCACACCAGGCACATTGTCGACCGAATCGCCGGTCAGCGCCTGCAGGTCGACCATCTTCTCCGGCGGCACGCCCCATTTTTCTATGACTTCCGGAATGCCGATCTGGCGGTCCTTCATCGGGTCGTACATGGCGACCGTATCGCCAACCAGCTGCATCAGGTCCTTGTCGGAGGAGATGATGGTGGTATCGCCGCCGGCTTCGCAGGCGAGCCTCGCATAGGTGGCGATCAGATCGTCGGCCTCGTAGCCTTCGATCTCGACGCAGGGCAGGTTGAACGCCCTGGTCGCCTGGCGGATCAGGCCGAATTGCGGGATCAGATCTTCCGGCGGTGCCGAGCGGTTGGCCTTGTATTCGGGGTAGAGGTCGTTGCGGAAGGTTTTCGACGAATAGTCGAAAATGACGGCGAAATGCGTTGGCACAATGCCTACATCGGTGTTGCGGGCGTCGAGCATCAGCTTCCACAGCATGTTGCAGAAGCCGGAAACGGCGCCCACCGGCAGGCCGTCGGATTTGCGGGTCAGCGGCGGCAGCGCGTGATAGGCACGGAAGATGTAGCCGGAGCCGTCGACAAGGAAGAGATGATCGCCTTTTTTCATGCCGGCAGGGATAGCGCGGCGCGGCGGCTTGGTCCATGCCAAAGGCAGCGTCGACTATCGGTTCCGGCAACACCCTGACAGATCGCCGTCACCCTGCTCACGCCTATGTTACAAAACTGTAATTTTCGTGCCCTTGAATCGCCACGTTCAGAGACCCAAATACACGTCATCGGCAGTTTTCGCCGAGTCCGGAGCAAGGCCCGTCCCCCGCCTAATCCGGACACCTGCGGCAGCCTATCCCCCCTCTCCGGGCTGCCGCATCGTTTCGAGTAGAAGGCCGCCGTGGTTCCCCCTCCACCACGGCGGTCTTTTTTATCCCAGACAGACGTTTGCAGCCCGTGGTCCAATGATCGCGGGCTTTTCGTTTTCCTGTCCTGCCTTTACGGTTCGGGTTCTGAATCGAAAGGCTTCACATATGTCCGCAATTTCCCCCGTCCTCGACCGTCTCGACAACAATCTCGACCAGAGCCTCGAGCGCCTGTTCGGCTTGCTCAAGATCAAGTCGATCTCCACCGATCCGGCCTTTGCCGCCGATTGCCGCAAGGCGGCGGAATGGCTGGTGGCCGAACTCAAGCTGATCGGCTTCGACGCCAGCGTTCGCGACACACCAGGCCACCCGATGGTGGTTGCGCACCATGACGGCCCGGCCGGTTCGCCGCATGTGCTGTTTTACGGCCATTATGACGTTCAGCCGGTCGATCCGATCGAATTGTGGGAAAGCGATCCGTTCGCGCCTGCTGTCAAGGAGGTCGGGCCGGATCACAAGGTGATCACCGGACGCGGGTCGGCCGACGACAAAGGCCAGTTGATGACCTTCGTAGAGGCTTGCCGCGCCTGGAAACAGGTGCACGGCAATCTGCCTTGCCGCATCACCATCCTGTTCGAGGGCGAAGAGGAATCCGGCTCGCCCTCGTTGAAGCCGTTCCTCGAAGCCAATGCCGACGAACTCAAGGCCGATTTCGCGCTGGTTTGCGATACCGGCATGTGGGACCGCGAGACGCCGTCGATCTGTGTGGGATTGCGCGGGCTGGTCGGCGAGGAGATCACGGTGAAGGCGGCCGATCGCGACCTGCATTCCGGCCTCTATGGCGGTGCCGCCGCCAATCCGATCCGGATCCTGGCCAGGGTGCTGGCCGATATCCACGACAAGGACGGCCATATCACCATCCCCGGCTTCTATGACGGCGTCGAGGAAACACCGTCGCAGATCCTGAAATCATGGGAGACGCTCGGCGAGACCGCCGAGACGTTCCTCGGACCGGTCGGCCTGTCGATCCCGTCGGGCGAAAAGGGCCGCTCCGTGCTGGAGTTGACCTGGGCGCGGCCGACGGCCGAGTTCAACGGCATCATCGGCGGCTATACCGGCAAGGGCTTCAAGACGGTGATCGCGGCGGAAGCCTCGGCGAAGGTGTCGTTTCGCCTTGTCCACAAGCAGGATCCCAAGAAAATTCGCGCTGCGTTCCAGAAATTCGTCAAGGAGCGGATTCCGGCCGACTGTTCGGTCGAATTCCATCCGCATGGCGGCTCGCCGGCAATCCAGCTTTCCTACGACTCGCCCTTCCTCGCCAAGGCCAAGAATGCGCTGTCCGACGAATGGCCGAAGCCGGCGGTGACGACGGGCAGCGGCGGCTCCATTCCGGTTGTCGGCGATTTCCAGACCTATCTCGGTATGGAATCGCTGCTGGTCGGGTTCGGCCTCGACGACGACCGCATCCACTCGCCCAACGAGAAATACGAGCTCAGCTCCTTCCACAAGGGCCAGCGCTCCTGGGCGCGGATTCTCGATGCCTTGACGCGCTGAGCGGCGGAAACTCCTGTTTTCCTGTTGATTTTTCAGCGGATCGCGGCGAGGACGGGCCACAAGACAAAGCGCTGCAGCGTCCCTTGCGGGTCAGGGGACACTGTAGAGCTCGACCGGAGAAGACAATGGCCGATATCCGTTTCCATAAAAACGACCTGCCCGACCTCTCGCACTACAATGTCGGGGCAG
>NZ_RZPH01000537.1:0-4089 GCF_004022825.1 Mesorhizobium sp. M7A.F.Ca.CA.004.04.2.1 | reverse complement strand
CCCCGGTACCGAGTGCCCAGCCGGTATGACCGATGGCGGCGAGGCCCACGACACCGAGACTGAAGAACTCCTTTTGGCGCAGCGGCGGTGCGGTCAGGATCGGGAAGACGAGATCGTCGGCGATGAAGACATCCTCGGCCGCATAGTCGATGCTGCCGGTGCCGCCGAGGCCCAGAACGTCCCAATTGCCGAGCTGCTTGTGCTGCGAGATCGGCGCATGGGCGCACATGATAATCACATTGCCCTTGTCGTCCTTCGCGGGCTTGCCGGTGCCGTCATCGACGAAGGCGGCACTGTGGCTATAGGTGGCGTGGCTGAACCCGCTGCCATAGCTCCACTTGCCGTTCAGCCGGTAGCCGCCGTCGACCTTCTTCAGCATGCCAAGCGGCGCGCCCTGCCCCGAGAAACGGTTGTCGGTGCCCGGCGCGAAAAGCCGCTCGACCGCGCTGTCCGGCAGAAAGGCCGCCGACATCGCACCGATGCAGCAATGCACCATGGAAACCCAGCCAGCCGCTCCCGAATACCAGGTGATCGTCTCCAGCAGTTCGAGACCATGGGTGGGTCGCAACTGCGCGCCGCCGAGGCTCTCCGCGGCGAAGATATGCGACATGCGCAACGGCTTCAGCAGCTCGAACGTGGCCGAAGTCAGTTCGCCGCTCTCCTCGTCGGCGATGGCGTTGGCTTCCAGGGCCGGCCCGATCTCCGCGATCTTCGTCAGCAGGTCGCGATAGTCGGTGGTCGTCCCCCACGAGCCATGCTTGATGGGTTTGTTCATTGTCTTCTCCTCCTTTTTCAAATGCGGTCAGCCGGCGAGGAAGTCGCCGATCTTCCTGAGCGTTTCGGATTTTTCCTGCATGACGAAATGACCGGCATCCTCGACCAGGATCAGCCGTGCATCGGGCAGCGCCTCGACGAAGAGCGGCGCCTGGCTCGCCGGCAGCAGACGGTCCTTGGTGCCCCAGACGACCAGCGTCGGGTTGGTGATGCGCGCCAGGAAGCGCCGCAGGTTCGGATGGCCCATGCCGAATGGCATCAGTAGCCGGCCGAGCGTGTCGCCTTCGCGGACGCGGTCGGCGCCGAAGGCCTCGGCAAAGGCGGGGTCTGAGCCGTCCGGGAAATAGCGCAGCGCCACCGAGACGTCATGCGCCAGATAGGCCGGCAGCTCCTGCGGCGCGACCGCGCCCAGATCGGTGGCCGGATGCGCGGGGTCGTTGAGCCCTGCCGGCGCGATCAGCACCACCTTGTCGAAACGCTCCCGCGCAAGGCCGGCGAGCTCGGTCGCCATCCAGCCGCCCATGGAAAAGCCGATGAGATGAGGCTTCTCCGGCAGGTTCAGAACATCGAGCAGGTTCAGGTAGTGCAGAACCATGTCGGACATCGCAGCGACATGCGGCGCCGGGCCAGAAAAGCCGAAGCCCGGATGGCTCGGGCAGAGCACGCGGAAGCGGTCGGCGAGGCCCTCCGCGAAGTCGAAGCCTTCAAGCGTCGAGGCGCCGTGCAGGAACAGCACGGGCTTGCCTCTACCGATGGCCTTCACCACCGTTTCCGTGCCGCCGATATCGTATTCGAGGGTTTCGAATTGAACGGCCATTTTCACTCTCCTCAAACAGGTGCGGCCTCAAACAAGGTCCGGCTGGATCAGCACTTTGCATTGCGTGGTGCGGCGGCGAAGGCTCTCGAATATCTGCGGAACTGGCGAGAGGTCGATCCGGTCGGTGACCAGAGCTTGCGGTGCGAAAGGTCCGCCGCGCAGCGCATCGAGGGCGACGCCGAATTCGTTGTGCTGATGGAAGAAGACCGAGAACAGCAGGTTCACTTCCTTGGTCAGCGCAATGAACGGATCCCATTCGTCGCCGCCGATACACAAGCCGACGCCAACCACCGTGCCCTGCAGCCGCACCGCTTCGACCGCCGCGCCGATGAGGCCGCGCTTGCCGACGCATTCGAAGACAATGTCTGGCGCTCCGCCACAGAGATCGGCGAGGTTTTCGGTCAGCTTTTCGCCCGAAAGCGCGAAGCCGGTCGCGCCGAGAGCAAGCGCACGCTCGCGCTGATGGCCGTGGATGTCGGCCACCACGACACGCGACGCCCCCATCCGCCGCGCCCAGAAGGCGACGAGCAGTCCGATCGGCCCAGCGCCCAGGATGGCGACCCGATCCCCCGGCTTCATGCCCGAGCGGACGATGCAATGCAGAGCGACCGACAGTGGCTCGGCCAACGCACCATCCTCGAGCGCCACATCGCCGGGCAGGATATGACACTGGCGTGCGGCCACGGTCGCGTATTGCGCATAGCCGCCGCCGATCAGCTCCATCTCGCGACAGCGCGCCGGATCGCCGCGCTCGCAGGCTTCGCAGTGTCCGCAACCGCGCATCGGCGCGACGGCGACACGGTCACCGATCCGAAGGCCTGTTGCCTCCGATCCGACCGCGACGATGTCCCCAGAGAATTCATGGCCGAGCACGAAGCCTGCCTCGATGCCGAAAGGCACGGGGTCCTCGGTGATATGCAGATCGCTGCCGCAGATGCCGCAGGCGGCGACACGCAAGACGACCTCGCCCGGTGCCGGCGTCGGGTCCGGCACCGTGCCGATCCGCAGCGGGACGCCGACCCTATCGAAGATGGCGGCTTTCATGAATCCTCCTCGTCAGCGGTTCGGGTCGACGAGCTTGCGTCGGATCGGGAACCATGGTGCATCCCACCGTTTCGAGATCAGGCCCCAGATGCCCGTCCGGGCGTAGAGCGCGACCAGAAGCGTCATCAGGCCGAGGACAACGAAATAAGTCGCGCCGTATTCGCCGAACCAGCGGTCCGCGATGAAGAAAATCAGGGATCCGATCAGAACGCCCTCGATGGAGCCGATTCCGCCGACCATGACGATGAAGATCGCGACGTTGGCCCACATCGGATCGAAGGCCGAACCCGGGGTGATGCGGAGCTGCGCCATGAAATAGATCGCCCCGGCAAGACCGCAGCCGACCGCCGACGCGACGTAGATCAGGAAGCGCAGCTTGACGACATTCACGCCCTGGCTTGCGGCCGCGACCGGATTGTCGCGCATGGCGATCAGCGCAAGGCCGAAGCGCGAGCGAAGCAGCCAGTAGCTGCCGCCCAGCGTGACGAGCAGCATCCCCGCGCAGAGCAGCGACATGGCGACATTCCGCTCGAAGGCCGAATAGTCCTTCATCACGCGAAGCGACATGCCCGCGCCGGAATTGACGAGCGGCAGGTTCGAGGCGGTCAGCCGGAAGACCTCGGCCACCACCCATGTGCCGATCGAAAAATAGGGGCCATCCAGGCGATGCAGCAGCAGGTAGATCGGCACGGCCAGCGCGGCCGGCACCAGCAGCGAAAGGAAGACCGCCACAAACGGATTGATGCCGTAAGTCTGGGCCAACACGAAGAGCGCATAGCCGGCCGCTCCCATGAAGGCATGCTGACCCACCGAGACGAGGCCGGCATAGCCGGCGAGCAGGTTCCACATCTGAGCGACGGCGATGTAGCAGCACAGCACCAGAATCGACCGGATCGTGCCGGTCGAGGCCCACCATGGCATGGCGGCGACACCGATCAGCGCCAGCACAGCCAGCGTCATCGCGATGCGACCGGACCGGGTCTGGCGCTGGACCAGGACCTCAGGCACCTCGGTTGCCACATAGGGGATCGCACTCATGACAATGCCTTTCCGAACAGGCCCTGCGGGCGGGTCGCCAGCACGATCAGGAAGACGATATGTCCGGCGAGCACGCCGAAGCCCGGATCGATGCGGAAGCCGATGGCCTGCGAGATGCCGAGGACCATCGAGCCGGCGAAGGCGCCCCATACCGTCCCCATGCCGCCGATGATCACCGCTTCGAAGGCGTAGATCAGCTGGGCAGGTCCGTCGGCCGGCGCGACGGTCGACCGCAACGCCTGGAAGACGGCTGCAAAGCCGAGGATGCCGACCGCTGCCGCTGTCGCCATAGCATAGACGGCGCGCGGATTGATGCCGGTCATCGCCGCTGCCTCGACATCGGCCGACGCGGCGCGGAGCGCCCGGCCAAAGCGCGTGCGCTTCAGCGTCAGGTCGAGGCCTCCTGTCAACCTGTC
>NZ_RZPH01000536.1:0-4092 GCF_004022825.1 Mesorhizobium sp. M7A.F.Ca.CA.004.04.2.1 | reverse complement strand
CCAAATTCAAAAACCCCCGCCGACAGGATCAGCATCAGTGGCGCGATCAGCGCCATCTCGACAAGCGCCGTCCCACTTGGATCGCGTCTAAATCTATGCAGATGGCGGTAGAGCGTTGCGATCATGGCCGTCACCGGTAGAGCTGGGCTTCGTCGCGAAGAAAATTGTCGAGCGTGCCTTGGCCGCCGCGCCCGGTGATGTCTACAAGCTCGACTCTAATGGTCTGATCTGGGCCGCTCTCCACAGGTTCCGTGATGAAGAAACTGCCGAAGGCCTCGACCGGTAGCGGCTCTGAGGAGTTGCCTCCTGACATCAACCCGGCGGCTACCAGTGCCTGACAGTTTAAGATGGCGCCGTAGAGGAGTCGTCGGTCCGGATCGGAAACGCTGTTTGACGAACAGGCTGGGGCGCCTAGCTCGCCACCATTCGAAGGGTGATTTACGATGCCCTGCGAAATCTCGTAGCGATAGGCGCTGTAGCGGGTCGGCTGATTTGTATTGCTGGCAGGGTTTATACCATCTGCCCCGATTGGCTTTGGAACGGTTACCGGGTTTGTCGTGGTGTTGAAATTGGTATTCCAATATTGGTCGAAATCCCAATTCCCGTCGCCGATGCGTCCGTTGACTACCGGGTCGCGTGGCAAGGCCTGGAAATTTGTCGGCTGCGCCGGGCTGACTTCAGCGGCATTGCACGCGTTACCTTGGGTCCTGTAGCCCTTCCGCACGTTTTCACCTGGCGCAAAATTAGGGTCGTTTCTATTGCCGTTCATCGGTCCATCGTAGACGTCGAAGCGAACATTCAATGCATCGCGAACCGTCGCAAGGAAGCCGGGGCGCAGCAGCACGCCACGTTGATCGTAACATGCCTGCGATTTTGTCATGGCGATCATATCCCTGATGGCGTTTGCGCCAGATCCATTCGGCGGTTGCAGGAAGCCGTAGTTTCCAGGCGAGTTCTGCGCCGAACTGCCGCCCTGCTGGCGCAGCTCAATCATGCGGCGGCGCTTCGCCGGGTCGGCGGCGACGTCAAAGAGGTTGTCAGCCGTATTCTCGTAGGGATTGCAGATGTACACCGGGGTGAAATCGCAGACGCTGGAGGTGAAGCCGGCGACCGACACTGCCCCGATGTTGAACGATCCGTTGGCGTTCGACGACAGAAAAGAGACGGGGAAGATCGCTGCGAACCCTACGGGCGTTACTGTGACCTCGATGAAGCGAGCTTGCACGGCGCCTGCGACCTCGTCGGTGATGACATTGGCTGCGGTGATCGGAAGATTGTCGGTCGCCGGAATAGATCTCAGATAGCGCCTGGTTACGCCGGCTGCCAACAAATCCTGCGGGCCGGTACCACCTGTCGAGAAATTATATCTGTTGAAGACCAAGGTGGACAGCGCGCGGTCTGCCCGCGTGATGCTATCAGGCCGGCCATCAAGTTCGGCAGCAGCGGCAAGCGAGAACGAATCGGCGCCCTTTTGCAGATCATTATGCAGATTGTTCGCCCTGCTCATATCGATGGCGAGCAGCGAAAACCCGATAATCGCCGGCAGGGTAATGCTGACGAGGATCAGCGCTATTCCCCTCTGGTCCTGCCAGAACGCGCGAAAGGTCCGCAGCATGGCCTTACTCTTTGCTCCCCTGACGCCGGTCGTCTTGCCTGGCGCACTGAAACCGCATCCCTGTTCAGTTCACTGGTTCGTCACTCCCGACCCGCCGACATTGACCGTGATGGCCGGCGGCGGCGGCGGTGGTGGTGGAAATCTGTAGTTCTGAGCAACACCGGCGGCGCGCGCACCGTCACCCTCGATCCTGGTGTTGTTGGAGGCCGGATTGAGCGGGTCGACCGTTTGCAGCATCGAATTGAACTTCTGCGTGTCGCCGGCAGCCAGGGTCACCGAATCATAGTGGTTCAGATAGTCCGTGGCACAGCCCGACAGCAGGCCGGTGCCCAGGATGAGGATCAAGGCGCTATTTCTTGACATAGAGCATCTTGTCCTTCGATTTGAAGTCGAGCATGTGGCCATAGGGGCCGGTTACGCCTTCGCCCAGTTCATATTTACGGACCATATCCTTGGTCACTTCAAGCTGTCCGAGCACGAAGAATTCGGGATCGTTGGCGGGCCGTGTCTTGTCGAACGGCGTCGCCAACTGCTCGCCGGGCTTCACCGGCCGCACGATGTGCGGCGTGACGATGACGACCAGCTCGGTCTCTTCCTTCTGGTTGCTCGAATTGCGAAACAGCGTTCCGATGACAGGCACCTGGCCGAGCCACGGCACCTGGTCCTGGAGCTTGGTGGTCTTGCTCGACAGAAGCCCGCCTACGGCGAAACTCTGGCCGTCGCGAAGTTCGACGACGGTTGCCAGCTTGCGGTTGGTGAAGATCGGGTCGCCGGCGGTGGTGAAGCCGGTCAGGTCGCTGACTTCCGGCGCCAGCCTCATATGGATCTTGCCGTCGTCGAGTACGACCGGCGTGAACAGCAGGTTAACGCCGAATTGCTTGTACTCGATGCTTATCTCGCCGTCTTTGTCGAGCGTTCGGATAGGCACTTCGCCGCCGGCGTTGAAGCTGGCCTGCTCGCCGGAAAGAGTGGTGAGGTTGGGGTTCGCGAGCATGCGCACCGCGCCTTTGGACTCGAGCGCCTCGATGATCAGATCGACCTTGATGTTGCTGTCGATGACGCGCGTGATCAGGGCTCCGAAGGGACTGGAGGTCGACAGGAGGCCGCTGAGCAGACCGCCCGGCCCGAGCACCACTCCGTCCTCGTCGACGGCAGCAACACCGGTGCCGGTACGGGTCGTGCCACTGCCGTTCGTGCTCCTGATCGACACGCCGAGATCGCGGCCGGTGTTGCGCTTGGCTTCCAGCACGCGCACTTCTAAATTGACCTGCTGGCTGTCGTCGACGATGACGGAGTTGATGACGGCGTCGGGGCCATATTGCTGCGCAACCGCCAGGATAGCCGCCAGCGTGGCGCCGTCCTTGACATGACCGCCAAGCCTGACCCTGCCGTTGACCGAGCCGACCTCGATGCGCGACTTCGGCGCCACCTGGCGGATCGCCTGCGCCATGTCGCTGACATCAACACCGACCTCGATCTGGAGCGCGCCGAGCGAGCGCTTGTCGGTGGAAAACAGATTGACCGTGGTGGTGCCGGCGCCCTTGCCGATGACATAGAGCGTGCGGTCGGTCATCGGCTGCGCATCGGCGATCTTCTCGTCGCCGACGACGATATCGCCCAGATTGGCCCTCACCTGGATCGTTACCGATTGTGACATCGGCAGGAAAATCCGGTGCACGGCAGGGGTTGAGACATCGATGAAGCGGTCGGCCGCACCGGCCGCCAGGCCCGACAGCAACAGCGCCGCCAAACACGACAACGCGGCCGTCGCTATCCCTAACCAAGAACCCCGCATCCCCGTCTCCCCACTCGCTGCTGGTGGCAGCATCCGTTTCGCCGCGCTTTATTGTTGTCGCGGTACGTCATATGTCTCGAGCTTCACACCCCGGAACACGCCGACCGTAGCCCGTGCCGGCGGCTCCGGCTGCACGTATTTGACCACTTCCTTGGTCGCCGGTGCCGCGATAGGAACCGGTTTGGCCCGGCCAAGTTCGTCGAGACGGCTTCCCACTTTTTCCACGGCCTGGGTCAACCCGGCAATCTTGTCCTCGGCGCGCTTGCGCTCGGCTGCTGCTGCCGCTTCCGCTGCTGCCCTCTTGTCGAGCTCCGCCTGCCTGGCGGCGACATCGGCCGGCGTTTCGCCGGTCAGGTCAGAAAGCGTCACCCGTTCTGTCGTCTCGCCCTTGCTGGCTGCGGCCTGACGCAGCGCCAGCGACAATTGGCCGGCGCCTGCCGCCAGCGTCAGCTTTTGCGCGTCCCTGGTGCTGGCCTCCAGCGTCACGGACTTCACCACCGTCGGGCTGTCCTTGCTTTCGTCGGCCACCTGGTCGATGGCCAGCACCTTCATGCTCTGCAGCAGCACGTCGACGAAACTCTTATCCGTGCCATCATCGCCGCGCGCCGTGCGGGTGAGTAGGATATCGACTCGATCGCCCGGGAAAACGAAGCCGGCCACACCGAGCACGTCGTTGACGCGG
>NZ_RZPH01000535.1:0-4092 GCF_004022825.1 Mesorhizobium sp. M7A.F.Ca.CA.004.04.2.1 | reverse complement strand
GCGGGTCCCACAGATAGCCTTCGAAATAGGTGACCTTGGCGCCAGACGCCTTGTCGGCTTCGACATCCTCAGGGCCAAGCTCGACGCAGGCGCCGAGATAGGTGTTCATCGAGCGCTCGCCGTCGGGCGTGACGAAGATCATCGAGCGCGCCGTCGTCGGCTCACCCTTGAGCGGTATGGTGTCGAAGGCGACGCCCTGCGCATGGATGTCGTGCGCGTAGATTTCGCCAAGCGCATCGTTGGAGACCTTGCCGAAGAAGGCGGCGCGGCCGCCGAAGCTGGCGACGCCGGCCGCCGTGTTGCCGGCGCTGCCGCCGGACGCCTCGATCGCCGGCCCCATGCGGCTGTAGAGCAGTTCGGCGCGCTGTGTGTCGATGAGGTTCATCGCGCCCTTGATGATGCCGTTGGTCTCGAGGAACTCCTCGTCGCACTGGGCGATGATGTCGACAATGGCATTGCCGATGCAAAGCACGTCATAATCCGGCATCAAAATCTCCGCCAAAACCCGAGCCGGCTTCTTGCCACGCCGGTCCGGCGCGGGTCTAGCGATTTGAAACCGGTTTGCCTAGGGCGTGACACGCAACTTTGGCGGAACAGGCAAAAGGCGCATCAGCCGCGAGGCGCTATGACAATTCGACCGTGGCCGAAGCATTTCATCACCGGACCGCCTACAAGCATGGCTCACCCGATCCCGTTTGAAGGCGAGCCATGCCGACAAAGAACGAGCCTGCAAAGAACGACATGACCACCGACCTTGCGCTGCTCGTCGTGCTGGCGGTGCTCTGGGGCGCCTCCTACACCTTCATCAAGATTGGCGTCGAAACCATCCCGCCGGTCACCTTCATCGCCGCCCGCACCCTGATTGCCGGTGGTATCTTGTTTGCCATCCTCCGCTGGCGCGGGCTCGCCATGCCGGGCGATGCGGCAAGCTGGCGCCGCTTCGCCTTCCAGGCCTGCCTCAACAGCGTCATCCCGTTCACCCTGATCGCCGCGGCGGAACGTTCGGTCGATGCCGGCCTCGCCACCATCCTGAATGCGACCTCGCCGATCTTCACCTTCCTCTTGACAGCGCTCATCACCCGCCACGAGCCGGTCACGCTGCGCAAGCTGATTGGCGTGGGCGCCGGCATTGCCGGCATCTGCCTCATCATCGGCACGCAGGCACTGGGTGGCCTCGGTCACGAGTTGTGGGCGCAGTTGGCCATCGTAGCGGCAACAATCTGCTATGCCGGGGCCGCCATTTTCGGCCGCGGCTTCAAGGGTCTCGATCCGATGCTGCCTGCCGCCGGTTCGATGCTGTGCGGCGCCGTCATCCTCGTGCCCCTCAGTCTGGTGTTCGACCAGCCGTGGACGCTGGCGCCTTCAACGGCGTCGATTCTGGCCCTGCTCGGCCTGTCGGTGTTTTCCACCGCATTGGCCTTCGTCATCTATTTCCGCCTCATCCACACGTTGGGTTCGGTCGGCACCACCTCGCAGGCCTATCTGCGGGTGCCGATCGGCGTCGGCATCGGCGCCCTTTTCCTCGGCGAAAGCCTAGGCTCGACGGCATGGCTGGGCATGGGTTTTGTCGTGGCTGGGGTCGCCGCCATGACCATTCCGGTTCGAAAGCCAGCATTTGCGCGGTAGAGCAATTCCAGGACAAGTGTGAAGCGGTTTTCCCGGGAAAAGCGCATTGGGGATTGCGTCAAAGCAAAAGAACCGGCCTGCTTGCGCTCATGCCGTGCTCTGCTTATCTCGGAAGCATCCGCCTTTTCGACGGTGTCTGGTGTGACCTGGGGGTAAAGCACGGTGATTTTCGACGCTGCCCGCACTGCGGCCCTCGAGCTGCTCTCGCCTCCCTTTCGGGCCGTGTTCCTCAAGACATTGGGTCTGACGCTGCTGGCGCTTGTCGCCTTGTGGTTCGGCCTGACCAGCCTCGTCGAGTGGCTCGCCCTGCCGTGGCTGCAGACGCTGTTGCCCGGCATACCGTCCTGGGCCGGCTGGCTGGGTGGCATCATCGCCGCGATAGCGCTTGCCTTCGGCATGGCATTGCTCATCGCGCCGGTGACGGCTGTTGTCGCCGGCCTGTTCCTCGACGATATCGCCGAAGTGGTCGAGCGCACCGACTATCCCGGCGATCCGACCGGTCGCGCCATGCCGGCGCTGCGCTCGCTGGTGCTGTCGGCGCGATTCCTCGGCGTCGTCATTCTCGGCAACATCGTCGCCCTGCTGCTTCTGCTGGTGCCGGGCGTCAACATAGCCGCCTTCTTTATCGTCAACGGCTATCTGCTCGGGCGCGAGTTCTTCGAATTCGCTGCCATGCGCTTTCGCGGGGAAGAAGAGGCCAGGGCCTTGCGCAGGCACTATGCCGGCACGGTGTTTCTCGCCGGGCTGCTCATCGCGGCTTTCCTCGCCGTGCCGTTGCTCAACCTGCTGACGCCGCTCTTCGCCGCCGCCGTGATGGTGCATCTGCACAAGGCGATCTCGGTGCGGGAAGTGGCTCGCTCCTCGCGCCGCTGAGCATTTTCTTCAGCGCAACAGGAATCCGCGTCCGAGCTCGTCGTCCGCTTCGACGATAAACTCCGTCCTGCCACTATAATAGGCGCGGCCGCCGACGCGGGCGATGATCGCCCCGTGCGGGCCAGCCTTCGCAGTCCGCACCACGGCTCCCGAAAAACGCGAGCCGGCAATGCTTTCGAATGTGCGCGTCTGTCCGATCGCGATCTCGCCCTTGGCATGCATGGCTGCCAGCCTCGCGGTGACGCCGGAACCGGTCGGCGAGCGGTCGACCTCCGCCTCGGCGAAGACGCAGATGTTCTTGGTCACCTCATCGGAAAAAGCATCGCGGCCATCGGTCAGGATGGTGCCGTAGAGGAAGGCAAGGTCGGCATGGTCGGGATGCGACAGCGGAAATTCGGCCTTGAGCCTGTCCGTCAGCGCCGTTGCCGCATCGACGAAATCGCGCACCCGGCTTTTGGCGAATTCGAGCCCGAATTGGTGACAATCGGCCAGCGCGTAGAAAGCGCCGCCATAGGCGACGTCGAAGCCGATCGTGCCGTGGCCCGCCAGCTCTATCGTCTGCCCGCCGGCGAACAGGAACGCCGGCACGCTTTCGAACGACACCGCACCGGCCTTGCCGTCCCTGACCTCGACCGAGGCGACGACCAGCCCACACGGCGCCTCGATATTGACTGTCGTGATTGGTTCCTGTTTCGCCACCAATCCTTCATCTACGGCGTAGCGGCCGAGCGCGACGATGGCGTGGCCGCACATCGTCGAATAGCCCTCATTGTGCATGAACAGCACGGCGAGGTCGGCGCCGGGCAGGTCGGGTTCGACCAGCAAGGCGCCATACATGTCGTAATGGCCGCGCGGCTCGAACATCAGGATCTTCCTGAGATGATCGAGATGGTCGCGCACATAGGCGCGCTTTTCCAGGATCGTGCCCTTGGGGACACTGGGATAGCCGCCGGTGACGATCCTGAGCGGCTCGCCGCCGGTATGCATATCGACGACGGTAAGCGTCATGCGATGGGCCCCGTTCAAGCTGAAGACTTGCCGAAGAGGGCTTGCAATTTGCCGAACGGCATGGCGGCGCGGGTGAAGCCGAAGGTGCCGTCCTGCTGGATCTCGCGCGCCGCCGTTTCCAGCATGCCATAGGCGAAATTGGTCAGCCACGGCCCGAGCGAGATGCGCTTGACGCCGGCCATGGCGAGGTCGGCGATGGTGAAGCCAGGCTTTGCCATGACATTGACCGGCTTGCTGACCGCCGAGCAGAGCGTGCGGATCATCTCGACGTCGCCGATACCGGGCGCATAGAGCACGTCGGCGCCGGCCTTCTCGAACGCCTGCAGCCGCTTGATGGTGTCGTCGAGGTCGGACTTGCCCCACAGGAAATTCTCAGCCCGCGCCGTGAAGACGAAATCGCGCTTCAGCGCTCGCGCCGCCTCCGCCGCCGCCGCAACGCGCTCGACGGCGTGCGCGAAATCATAGATCGGCTTGTCCGGATCGCCGGTGTGGTCCTCGATCGAGCAGCCGGCAAGACCGGCCGCTTCCGCCGCGAAGATGGTTTCGGCGGCCTGCTCGGCGCTGTCGCCCTTGCCTTTCTCGAGG
>NZ_RZPH01000534.1:0-4094 GCF_004022825.1 Mesorhizobium sp. M7A.F.Ca.CA.004.04.2.1 | reverse complement strand
GGCTGCCTCAAGCGCCGCGAAAATGCTGACGGACTCGGTCTTTCCGGTGGTGAAGTAAAGGCGCGTCTGGGTCATGAAATCTGTTTCTTTTTGAGCATGATCTTGCCCGAAAACCGGTTCCCACTTTTCGGGATCAAGCTCTAGCCTTTCGCCGCCAGCCGCTTCAGCTTGGCGATGGCCGTATCGGCGCTTTCACCGTAGGCGATGGTGCCGGCAAAGTCGCCATTGGCGTTGAGCAGCAGCACCGAGGCGGTGTGGTCCATCGTGTAGTCGCCGTCGCCGGTGTCGACCTTCTTCCAGTAGATGCCGAACGACTTGGCCATGGCGTGGACCTTGTCGGGATCGCCCGTGATGCCGATGATGCGGTCGGAGAAATTGCTGACATAGGCGTTCATCACTTCCGGCGTGTCGCGCTCGGGATCGACCGATACGAAATAGGCGTGCAGGTTCTTGCCGTCGTCGCCGAGCGTCTTCAGCCAGCCGGCCAGTTCGAACAGCGTGGTCGGGCAGACCTCGGGGCAATGGGTGAAGCCGAAGAAGACGACGCTGGGCTGACCCCTGAAGGCAGCCTCGGTGATCGGCGCGCCTTTCTGGTCGACCAGGGTGAAGGCAGCGCCGAAGGGCTCGCCGCCATAATGGCCGCGATACCAGTCGAAAGTCAGCCAGCCGATACCGGCGGCCATCAGGACGAGAATGCCGACCAGGATAGAACGCATCATCAGAAAAGTCCGTCTGCAGAAATCGCCGCGCCGGCTCAATGCCGCGCCTGTGCGACAGTCTTAGCGGTTCGGCCTCGCACAGGCAAAGTGCCGCGTTGCCGCAACCGCAGTGGTGTCGACCTATCTGCTTGCAAAGCCGGGCTGCTCGCCCCACCTGTGACCGGCAACTCGAACCGCAGGAGGCTCCCTTGCCACGACTGATTGGGCACGGACTGATTGGGCGAAAACTGATCGGCGGCGCGTTGGCCGCGTGTGTTGTCGTTGGCGCCGGTGCCGCAGTCGCCGAGGAAGTCGGCAAGGTCGGCGTCGACTGGCTCGGCAATGACATCATCGTCGAAGCGATCAAGGATCCGAAAGTGGAAGGCGTGACCTGCCACGTCTCCTATTTCGATCGCGGCATCATCGATCGCCTGCACAAGGGCAACTGGTTCGAGGATCCGTCCGATTCCTCCATCTCCTGCCGCCAGACCGGCCCGATCACGATCGGCGACATCGACATGAGCGAGGGCGGCGAGGAGGTGTTCAAGCAAGGCATCAGCCTGATCTGGAAGAAGCAGGTGGTGAACCGCATCTACGACAAGCCCAATGAGACGCTGATCTATCTCTCGCATTCGCGCCAGGTGCAGAACGGCTCGGCCAAAATGTCGGTCACCACCGTGCCGCTCTACGGCCAGAACGTGGTGTGGAGCAAAGGCAAGCCGCAATAGGCTGCTTAGTTCCTTCGGGAGCCGGACGGACGAATGGTCCCGCTTGCGGGACCATTCGCTCGGCGAATCCTTGCTGGGAGACGATCTGAGGGACGATTGGTTCCGCTTGCGGGACCAATCGCCTAGGCGTAAAGCCGCCGGCATGGAGCGTTCCGAAAACCTCGTCCCGAAAGACCCCGAGCCGCGTATCCATCCGACCGCGGAGCTGAAGACGTGCAAGCTCGGCCGCTATGCCTCGATCGGCGAGCGGGTGGTGCTGCGCGAGGTGAATGTCGGCGACTTCTCTTATTTTGAACGCCACTGTGAAGCGATCTACACGACGATCGGGAAATTCTGCTCGATCGCCGCCAACAGCCGTATCAATGCGCTGGAGCATCCCATAGAGCGGCTGACCCAGCATAAGCTCAGCTACCGGCCGAACGAGTATTTTCGCTGGCTGGGCGTCGATGCCGCCTTCCGCGAGCGGCGGCAGGCGAAAGCCGTGACCATCGGCCATGATGTCTGGATCGGCCACGGCGCGGTGATCATGCCTGGGATCGCCATCGGCAACGGTGCCGTCATCGGCGCCAACGCCGTGGTGACGCGTGACGTGCCGTCCTATGCGATCGTCGCCGGCGTGCCGGCGAAGGCTCTCCGGCCACGCTTCACTCCGGATATCGCGGCGCGGATCGAAGCTCTCGCCTGGTGGGACTGGCCGGTCGAAAAGCTGGCCAGAGCGGTTCCCGACATGCAGGCCATGCCGATCGAAACGTTCCTCGATCGCTGGGAAAACGACGCCGTCTGACCAGTTCAAGTGCGTAGCGTTGAGACGGAGTCGGGCGACGCGCTTCAAGGCCCGCCGGACTGAAACCCCTTCCGCCATGCGGGGGTGGCGCAGCGGAAGGGGCTGGAGGTAAACCGCTGTGAAGCGGAAGGAACAGGCACTCTTGCCTGCAGGATCACTGTGGCATTGAACCCATAAGGTGTGTTTTCCTGACTATTCTCCCTACGCGTGTATTCAATTGCAGCTGGGTATTTGTCTGCCTCGGGAACCTGAAACGGTCGCTGGTTGTTTCTCATCGCGCCGCAGCGTCGAGGATTTCGATAGATGGAAAAACATTTCACAAAGGTCGCCAACTGGGTCGCCCGCATAGCCGGCCTGCCGCCGACATTCGCCGTCTGTTGCCTGATCGTCATCGTATGGGGGGTGAGCGGCCCGTTCTTCGGCTTTTCGGACACCTGGCAGCTCGTCATCAACACGGGCACGACCATCATCACTTTCCTGATGGTCTTCCTGATCCAGAACACTCAGAACCGCGATGGCGCGGCAATCCAGGCCAAGCTCGACGAACTGATCCGGGTCGGCAAGGGCCACAACCACTTCATCGGCATCGAACATCTGACCGAATCCGAAGTCGAGGAAATCCGCGCCAAATGCGAGCGTGCGGCAAAGCGGCATGACGAACAGATCGCCGACACGGCGGCGAAGAAGGCTGTGGCGAGGAAGCGCGGGTCGAAAAAGCAGGCGGCCTGAAAATCAGCCTTTCATGAACGCCGCGAAACTGTCCTTGTGGTCCGGGTGCCAGCGCGACAGGGCTGGGCGGTTCTCGATGATATCGCCGATCGCCCAGGCCATGCGCTTTTCATCCAGCGGGCGGGCCGCCTCATTGTCCGGGCACAGGATGTAGAAATCGCCTCTGGTCAGGGATTCCAGCATGAAATCCACAACCTGTTCGCCGGTCCAGGCGGCGGCCGGTTTTTCCGTCGCGCCCTCGGTCAGGCCGGTAAAGGTGAAGCCGGGGATCAGAAGATGGGCAGCGACATGGGCGCCGGGTTCGTTGCGCAACGCATGCGACAGGCCCTCGGTGAAGGTTTTCACCCCAGCCTTGGAGACATTGTAGGCAAGATTGCCGGGCGGCGTGGTGATGCCTTGCTTGGAGCCGGTGTTGACGATCAAACCCGGGCTGGCCGAGGCCAGCATGCGCGGCGCGAAGGCCTCGACGCCATGCACGACGCCCCAGAAATTGATGTCCAGCAGCCGCTTCCAGGCATCGCCGTTTTCCCATGGCTTTCCGGGATTGTCGCCGATACCGGCATTGTTCATCAGCAGCGACACGCCGCCGAAGGCGCCGAACGCCCTTTCGGCGAGGCGGTGTACCTCATCCGCCTTCGAAACGTCGGCGGCGACGGCAAGCACGGCATCGTCGCCGGCAATCGCGGAAACGGCGCGCGAGGCGTCGTCCAGCCGCGCGCCGCCAATATCGGCCAGCACGATCTTCATGCCCATCAGTGCAAGCCGCTTGGCGGCCGCCAGACCGATGCCGCTGGCGGCGCCGGTGATAACGGCGGCATTGCCTGGGGCAAGCGCGGGCAGGGCGGTCTGGATCTCGGCGTCGGTGATCATGGGCGATGGGTTCCTTGTTCGATGGCGCCGAACTTAGCGCCGGAACCGGCCGGCGCAAGCCTCTGCCCGCCTTGTCGGGTTGACCAGTTCGGTCGAGGCTGCGCATGTTGCCCTTTGCCTCCGCAAAAGAGATTTTGCCTTGGGGACAAAACAAACTTTAGCCTCGGGACAAACGGAGATTTCCTGATTGACGGACTGGGTTGCAATCCTGAAAGAACAGACCGCCATTGGCGACCAGATGGGCCGCGAGGTGCCGCAGATGCTGGCCAACCCCGACATCAGCGA
>NZ_RZPH01000533.1:0-4099 GCF_004022825.1 Mesorhizobium sp. M7A.F.Ca.CA.004.04.2.1 | reverse complement strand
ATCCAGAAGTTCTTCGAGTTCCGAAGAAATGAGCAGCACGGCGACGCCATCGCCTGCCGTGCGGCGCACAAGCTCGCGCATATCGCGCTTGGCATTGACGTCCACGCCGGAAGTTGGCTCATCTAGGATCAACAGCTTCGGCTTCATTGCCAGCCATTTTGCGAAGACAATCTTCTGCTGATTGCCGCCCGAAAGCTCCTGGGCTTTTTGTAAGGGACCGCGGCACAGGATATTAAGGTCGTCGCGGTATTGTCTGAACAAAGCCGCTATCCGGGCCTTTGCCATCGGTCCAAAGGGACCCGCGAGCGAGAAATCGGAAAGGCGGGGAAGCGCAAGATTCTCCTCGATGGAGCGCCCGCCAACAAGCCCTTCGAGCCGGCGGTCTTCTGGAACAAGGGCCACACCAGCAGTGATGGCCCCGCGGACGCTGCCCAGCCGAACGGATTCTCCTGCGACGGTGATGTGGCCGGATACATCCGGAAGGATACCGAACAAGGCCTTGCCCAAGGTCGAGCGGCCGCTGCCGACAAGCCCGGCAAGACCGACGATCTCGCCTGGATCGATCGAGAACGATACGTCGGACAGCTTGCGCGACGTGGCTAGATCGCGGACCTCAAGGGCCGGCGCCCCGACCGACGTTGCCGGGCGGCGTTTTGTGGGCGCTGCTGCGGTCGGCAAAGGTGCGTCGCCCCTTGGCCGTGACATCATCGCGGCGATATCCTCGATGGATGTCTTGCTCGGATCAAGTGGGCCAACCAGTCGCCCATCCTTGATGATCGAAATGCGATCCGAAAGCCGCAGCACATCGGCCATGCGATGGCTGATGTAGACGATACCGATTCCGCCCTGCTTTAGCTGACCGATGGTGCGAAAAAGCGTTTCTTCCTCGTGGATGGTCAGAGATGAAGTCGGCTCATCCATGACGAGCAGCTTGGCGCCCCGCGAGATCGCCTTGAGGATCTCGACCATCTGCCGTTGGGCGAAGGCCAGATCGCCCACGCGCGCAGAAGCATCAAGCGAGAAGGCGTACCGCTCGATCAGAGCCTGGGCATCACGAACCATTTTTCTGCTGTTGATACGCCGGCCAAAGGAGAGGGGCTCGCGAAGGACAAAGAGGTTTTCGGCAACCGAGCGGTTCGGCAAGACGCTCAGTTCCTGGAAGATCATTGCAATACCGCGATCGATCCTCTCGCGAAGCGACAAGCTGGTGACGTCCTCTCCGGCGAACAGAATGCGGCCCTCATCCGTTCGATAGGCTCCCATGAGAATCTTCATGAGCGTCGATTTGCCCGCACCGTTCTCGCCGAGCAGCGCGTGTGTTTCACCGGCCATGACCTCGAATGAAATATCAGACAGCACGCGGTTCGCGCCAAACGACTTGCTGATGCGTTGCATCGCTACAATCGCGTTCTGGGACGGTGACGTTTTCGCTTCGGCCATGACGATTTTCTCGGTCGCTCGGGAGCGTCGGCGGACTGTTGGAGCCCGCCGACGGAACAAGGGGGCTAGAAGCACTTGCCGTTGCAGATTTTTACCACTGAGGCTGGAGCATCTTCCTTGGTGACCAGCTTGAGGGCGCTGAGAAGGTCGAGCTTCTTGACGCGCAACGTCGGCACCGAAATGTATGGCGGGACGTCATGTCCAAGCAACGCAAGCGCGGCCGCCTTGGCCTCGGCGACGCCCTGGTCGTAGGGACGCTGCGCGCCTACGGCCAGAAATTCGCCGCGTGCAACGTTCAGCGCGCTGTCCGCGGCAATGTCATTCGTGGTGACGACGATGTCGCGGCCGAGTGTCTTTGCCGCGGCCACGACTTGCTGGGCGGGCGTGTCCCAGGCAACGAAAATACCCTTCATGTCGGGATGCGCCGTCAACATTGCGGTGGCAACCTCGTAGGCCTTCTCTGGCGCCGTGAAGGTGCCGACATCCGCGACCTTGATATCGGGATGTTCGCCGAATGCCTTCAAGGCACCGACCTTGCGGGCCGCGACGGAGTAGTAATAGTCATAAACCAGCGTGATGATGCCGACCTCACCCTTGCCGCCAATCGCCCCGACAAGTTCCTGCGCGGCGAAATAGGCATTCTTTTCATTGTCGGAGGCGACAACGGTCACATAGTCCTTGCCCGGGGCCATATCGACCGGGACGTTGTCCATGAAAACCAGCTTGATGCCGGCTGCCGCCGCCTTCTTGTAGGCTTCGGACTCAGATTTCGGATCGATCGGAATCGAGAAGATTACGTCCGGCTTGCGGGCGGTCATCTGCTCCAGATCGCTGATTTGCTGGCCGGGCTGGAACTTGGCGTCGGTGGTTCCTACGACCTCGATACCGAGGTCCTTGAGCGTGTTGCTGATTCCGGCGACCTGCAACTGAGGCCAGCCGGCATCCATGGTGTGCATCACCAGTCCAGCGGTAAACTTTCCCGCCTTGAGCTTGGCAAGGTCCTCATCGGAGAATTTCAGCACGTCCGGCGACACCGCCGGCGGACCATCCGGGAAGCCTGGGACGGGTTGGCCTCTCGGCGACAGGGGCAGCGGCTCGAGCAGAGCTTGTGCTTCCGGTGGGATGGTGTCATCGGCGAGAGCCGACGATCCGGCCAGTCCCGATAGCGCCAACGCCAAGGCGGCCGCCATAAATCCACGATAGTGCATTTCATTCCTCCCGATCATATGAAACGGCCGTAGCGGCCGGGTGGCGACCTGGCTGGTCGTACTGGTTGGGCGCTGTTCAGCGCCCGTAAGGCATCAATGCCGCCGTGGCGGCACCCGAATAGTTCACGTAGACCGTCTTCTTGCGCATGTAGCTCTCGAGCCCATGCACGCCGTCGTCGCCGCCCAGCCCGCTTTCGCGGAAGCCGACATGGAAACCCTGCAGCATTTCCGGTCCGATCCGGTTCACGTAGATCTCGCCGAACGAAACCTCGTTGACGGCGTTCATGACGCGGCCCAGATCATTGGTGAAAAGATAGGCCGACAGGCCATAGTTGCTGGCATTGGTGATGCTGACAGCCTCCTCGAAAGTGTCGAAGGGCATGATCGGCACGACCGGGCCGAAGATTTCGCGCGTCATGATCGGCATGTCAGGCGTCACATCTGTCAGTACGGTCGGATTGAGCCAGTAGCCGCCATCGACGGGCGCCTTGGTCGGGCGCCCACCGGCGAGAGCAAGCCTCGCGCCGCCCGCCACGGCTTCCGCAAGCACCGCCTCGACCTTTTCCAACTCTTCACGGCTGACTTTCGGGCCGATATCGGTATTTGTGTGCATCGGATCACCGACGACGAGCGACTTGGAGAATTCCACAAAGCGTGTGACGAACTGATCGTAAATCGAACGGTGAACGAGCGTGCGTTCGTTGCAAATGCAGACCTGTCCGCAATTCATGTATCGCGACGTGGCTGCGGAACGAACCGCCAGGTCGAGATCGGCATCAGCCAGGACGATGAATGGCGCCTTGCCGCCAAGCTCCAGCGAAACAGGCGTCAGATTGCGCGAAGCGTTCGCCATGATGCGCTTACCGGTCGGTACGCTTCCAGTCATGGTGATGAGGTCGACGCCGGGTTCCGTGCAGAGCACTTCGCCTATGGTTTCACCCCGTCCCGTTATGATGTTCACCACGCCGTCCGGCACGCCCGCTTCGACAAAGATGCGAGCCATTTCGAGCGCCGAAAGCGGCGTGTCTTCATGTGGTTTGAGGACGATGGTGTCGCCGGCGATCATGGCGGGCGCCACCTTTCGGCTGACCAAGGCGCTCGGGTAATTCCACGGAATGATGGCGGCGACAACGCCTACCGGTACACGCTGTATCCAGACCTGCTCTCCCGCGTAGTCGGACGGCAAGATCTCACCTTGAATGCGACGGGCAAATTCGGCGTAGTAGTCGAAGAACTCGGCTGCGCCGCCGACTTCACCTATTGCTTCATTGATCGGTTTGCCTTGTTCCCTGACCACCACCTCGGCCAGATGCCGGGCGTTCTGCCGGATCAAGACCGCGATCCGCTTCATGATCGCCGCACGGGCAAGAGGCGATTTGAGCCCCCAAGCCTTCTGCGCCTTGCGGGCGGCGTCTATCGCCTGGCGAGCCTGGTCTGGGCTTGCCTCGGGC
>NZ_RZPH01000532.1:0-4103 GCF_004022825.1 Mesorhizobium sp. M7A.F.Ca.CA.004.04.2.1 | reverse complement strand
GTGCTGGAGCCGCAAGCGGATTGCCCCGCGGCACAGGTCGCCAACCGGCAGATAACAGCCGCCTATGACGACCCGGCCGCCCTTGCCGAACTGGCAGGCTCGAGTTCCGTCGTCACCTACGAGTTCGAGAACGTGCCGGTTGCAGCCGCCAGTGCGCTGGCCGCCAAGGTTCCGGTCTATCCGCCGGCGCGTGCGCTGGAAGTGGCGCAGGACCGGGTGGACGAAAAAACATTCCTCAACGGCATCGGCATTGCCACCGCCGATTTCCACGCCGTCGACAATGATGACCAGCTGATCGCGGCGCTGAAAGCATTCGACGGCAGCGGTGTCCTGAAGACCCGGCGCATGGGCTATGACGGCAAAGGCCAGCGCGTCTTCCGCAACATGGAAGCCGGCGGCTTCGCCGGCACATGCGAGGCGATGGGCAATGTGCCTCTGATCCTGGAGGCCTTCGTGCCGTTCGAGCGCGAGATATCGGTGATCGCGGCGCGTGGGCTGGACGGTGCGGTTGTCGCTTACGATCCAGCCGAGAATATCCATCGCAACGGCATTCTCCACACATCGACCTTGCCGGCCGCCATTATGCCGGAGACGGCGGAAGCGGCCCGAACGGCCGCATCGAAGATCCTGTCGGCGCTGAACTATGTCGGCGTCATCGGCGTCGAGTTCTTCGTGCTGGCGGACGGCTCGCTGCTGGCCAACGAGATCGCGCCGCGCGTGCACAATTCCGGCCATTGGACGGAAGCCGCCTGTATCGTCTCGCAGTTCGAGCAGCATATCCGCGCCATCGCCGGCCTGCCGCTCGGCGCCCCGGACCGCCATTCCGACTGTGTGATGGAAAACCTGATCGGCGACGATGTGCTGCGCGTCCCGGAGCTTCTCGCCGAGCCCGATCTGATGCTGCATCTCTACGGCAAGGCCGAAGCGCGGCTCGGCCGCAAGATGGGGCATTTCACTCGGATCAGCCGTCGCGCCTCATAGGGTTGCCTACTGCAAATCGTCGCTCTCGTCCTCGCCTGGATTGGCGCAACTCACATCGCCTTCCTCGCAATTGGCCGCGGCAGCGAGCTGCTTGATGCGATCATTGGTCAATCTGGTCAGGCATTGCGATACTGCCATCGGATGGATCGAGCCGCCTTGACTGGCGGCGGTGGAATGCGCGCATTCGGCATCGCGAAAAGTGATCCAGGCGCGCTGCGCCACCTGCAGCAATCTCTTGCCGCCGGCGTCATCCGAGCTGGTAAGGTCCTGATAGGCCTTGTTGAGCTTGGCGTCGGCCGCCTGATAGTCTTCGCCGGCACAGATGTTCATCATCTGCTGGCTATCGTCGCTGCGGTCGCATTCCTGCGCGCGAGCAACCGAAGCTGCCGCCAGCAGGACAAGGCAGGCGGACAGGAACATTCGGCGCATGGTTCTCTCCAAATCACTTCACGGCGACCGCATCATCCCAGCCGGCCCCAGGGCCGCGCAATGCCGCAAGGCCGACATGGCGGATAATTGATGACAGGGACGATTCACAGCCGCTATGGAGCACGCTTGCGGTTGACAGGGACAAGGCTCCTCGTTTATGAGCCTCCCACAGTTCAAAGGCGCGTCTTCTGGCGCGCCTTAAAATTTCGACCCGGACCGGGTCCACACCGACAGGCAAGACCATGAAGATCAAGAATTCGCTCAAGGCGCTGAAGGCGCGTCACCGCGACAACCAGTTGGTTCGCCGCAAGGGCCGCGTCTACATCATCAACAAGACCGCCCCGCGCTACAAGGCACGCCAGGGCTGAGTTTTCGGGCAGGAGGCTGTTGCCTCCCCCCATTTGATGCTTGTTGCCGCCTGCCGGCATTTTCACGCCAAATTCAGTTTGACGTTCCGTCGCCCGGGACTAGAGTCCGGCGATGCGGATTCTTTTTGCATTTGTGACATCTCTGCTTGTTTCCGGCGTCATTTATGGCCCGGCATGGGCGGACGATGCTGTCGCGCCGCCGGCCACTCAGGACGCGCCGCCCGCCGCAACGACGAAACAAGCCCGCCTCGACCAGTTGTTCAGCGATCTGAAACGCGAGCGCAACGAAAAGGCGGCCGAGCGCATCGCCGGCAACATCTGGAGCGAGTGGTCGCAATCCGGCAGCGCCTCGATCGACCTGATGATGCAGTGGTCGCAAAAAGCCGTCGAGGGCCAGAAGTTCGACGTCGCGCTCGATTTCCTCGACCAGGTGGTGACTTTGCAGCCGACTTATGCCGAAGGCTGGAACCGGCGTGCCACCGTCCATTTCATGATGAAGAACTACGGCAAGTCGATGTCCGACATCGACCAAACGCTGCAGCTCGAGCCGCGCCATTTCGGTGCGCTGTCCGGCCTGGCGCAGATCATGGCGCTGACCGGCCACAAGCAATCGGCGCTCGAGGCCTGGCAGAAGGTGCTGGCCATCTATCCGATGATGCGCAGCGCCCAGGACCAGGTCGGCACGATTTCGGAGGAACTTGCCGGTGAAGGCATTTAAGGGAATAGGCAGTAGGGATTAGGCAGTAGGTCCAGACCGCTCTGCGGAACACACATGCCTACTGCCTACTGCCTACTGCCTACTGCCTACTGCCTACTGCCTACTGCCTACTGCCTACTGCCTACTGCCTACTGCCTACTGCCTACTGCCTACCCTACAACTTATCCCCCTCCACCTCGTATCTCCCCCATGAACCTGATCTACGCCGCCCTTGCCTTCCTGATGGCGCTTGTCTTCGGCTTTGTCGGCGTCACCCGCGTCGGGTCATGGCTGATCGAGCGTCGTAATCCGCCGATCGGCGAGTTCGCCGACATCGACGGCGCCCGCATCCACTATGTCCATGTTCCGGCGCCCGCCAATGCCGAGTTGCCGCCGATCGTCTTCATCCATGGCGCCAGCGCCAATCTCAGGGACCAGATGCTGCCGCTGCGCCCCTTGCTCGAAGGCCGCGCCGAAATGCTGTTCTTCGACCGGCCAGGCCATGGCTGGTCGGGTCGCGGCACCAACAACGAGAACCCGTCGGCGCAGGCCAACACCATTGCCGCACTGATGGACCATCTCGGCATCAAAAAGGCTGTCATCGTTGGCCATTCCTTCGGCGGCGTGGTGACATCGGCCTTTGGCCGCGAACATCCAGACAAGACACTCGGGCTCGTCTTTCTCGCACCGGCGACCCACCCATGGCCGGGCGGCGCAACCGCCTGGTACTACGATCTGACCACCATGCCGGTGCTCGGTTGGCTGTTTTCCGAAACGCTGACCTATCCGGCCGGAACCCTGCAGATGGCCGACGCCACCACCTGCGTCTTTTCGCCCAACAAGGTGCCGGACAATTACCTCAGCTCGGTCTCTATCCCGCTGGTGCTGCGACCAACAGCCTTTCGTGCCAACGCCACCGATGTCGCCGGGCTCTATCGCTACGCGCTCGCCACCGCACCGCGTTACGCCGAGATCAAGGCGCCGACCGTGGTGATTTCAGGCGATCGCGACAAGGTGGTCTATGCACATATCCATTCGGTCGGCCTGGCGCGCGACATTGCCGGTGCCGAACTCGTGTGGGTGCACAATCTCGGTCACAAGCCAGACTGGATCGCGACCGACCTGACCGTCGGCGCCATCGAGAAGGTCGCTGGCAAGAATATGGACCTGCCGGCGATGGCCAGGACCGTGGAGGCGCGCATCGCCGGCGACGCCTACGGCGCCGGCAGATGCGCCGATATCAAGGTACCGCAGGCCGAACTCGCGCCGACCTAAAGCGGGCCGCCTGAATCCGTTCAGAGGCGACACGCTTCAGGAATCTAGCGGCTGACTTGTGTGTCCGAACCGATATAGGCGATGCGCAGCATGTTGGTCGAACCCGGTGTCCGCAGCGGCACGCCCGCGGTGATGATGACGCGGTCGCCAGGCTTGCCGAAGCCTTCGTCGAAGGCGATGCGGCAGGCGCGATTGACCATGTCGTCGAGATCGACGGCGTCGGGTGAGACGACGCAATGCGTGCCCCACAAAAGCGACAGCCGCCGCGCCGTGTTGAGGATCGGCGACAGCGCGATAACAGGCACCTGCGGCCGCTCGCGGGCGGCCGCAGGTGCCTGTTATCGCGCTGTCGC
>NZ_RZPH01000531.1:0-4108 GCF_004022825.1 Mesorhizobium sp. M7A.F.Ca.CA.004.04.2.1 | reverse complement strand
CATGAAACCGCTTCAGGCCTCGTCCGGCGACTTGAACGCCGATCGCCGTGCCGATTATGCCGAGATGCTGCACGCGGACGGGGACCATGCGGCGGCGGCGGAGTTGCTGCTCGGCGCCCTGGAAATGACACCGCAATGGGCGATGGGCTGGTTTCGCCTCGGCGAGATGCAGCAGGCGGCGGGCGCGGCGGAGCTGGCCGCGCAGGCCTGGACGATGTCGCTGCAACTCGATCCATCGGATCGTCAAGGCGCTGCACTGAACCTGCAATTGATCGGCAAGGCGCCGGCGCCCGACGCGCTCCCCAGCGCCTTCGTCGAGACCTTGTTCGACCACTATGCCGAGAGCTTCGATGAGTCCCTGGTCGGCAGGCTGGGTTACCGCCTGCCTGGGATGCTCGACCAGGCCATTCGAGCGGCAAGGCCGGGACGCTTCCCGCTCGCTCTGGATCTCGGCTGCGGCACCGGCCTGATGGGGCAGAGGCTGCGGCCGATCGCCGACCGGCTGGAGGGTTATGACATTTCGGCCAAAATGCTAAGAAAGGCGCGGGCCAAGGGCGTCTACGATTTCCTCGACAAGGCCGATCTGCGGGATTTTCCCTATGCCGGTCCGAAAGCCGATCTGGTGACGGTGGCCGATGTTTTCATCTATGTCGGCGCGCTGGACGGCGTGGTGAAGACGATTGCCCGCTTGCTGGCGACGGACGGCCTGTTCGCGTTTTCCGTCGAAACGCTGGCTGGCGATGGCGATTTCGTGCTGCTGCCGTCGCGCCGCTACGCGCATGCGCAACACTATGTGCGCGACGTCCTGGCCGCCAACGGGCTTTCGGTCCTCTCACTGGAGCCAACCGTCATCCGGCAGGATCGTGGGGAACACGTCAACGGGTTGGTCGTTGTGGCCGGGGCTCCGAACTCAGCCCGACAAAGGACCTGACGACAGCCAGTTCGGCGGTGTCGGCAGCTTTTACCGGCAGCGATAGGAATTTTTTCTTGACACCCTGCCCTCAGCACATTTTCGCCCATGGTGCTGATTTGCGCCAGTGACCCGCCGCGCAGGCGGGTTTTCGTTTGATGCTCCGTCAGCCACGCGCCAGCGGAGGGGCCGCCTCGCCGCTTCTTGCTGTGAAAAAGTCCGATTTGCATGCGCGACTGATATTTGCGATCTGCTCGCATCAGGGCGGGATATCAGGAGGAGCATAGCCGATGCGCTGGAACATGATGATCTTGGCCTCTTGCCTGCTGACCGCCGGCTGTGTCGGCGGCACCTCGATGTCGGAACAGCAGGATGCGAACGTCCAGTCCTCCCTGCAATACGACACCGTGCCGTGCGATCAGTTGCTGGCGCAGCGCAATGGCTTGGCGCAGCAATACAACCTTCCGGCGAAGGCCAAGCCGACATTCTCCAACCCGGCGATGGGCTTCGGCCCGTTCACGCCTGACATGCGCTCCAAGGCCAAACGCGATACCGACAAGGCAAGCGGTGAGATCGATGCCATGAACCGGTCGATCGATCGACGCGACTGCGGCCAGCCGGACAAGCAGAAGAAGATCGCTCTGCCTGGCTAGTACCCCGCCTTGCGGTCCACCAGATTGTCCAGCTTTTCACCGCGTTCGAAGGCGTCCATCTGGCGCAGCATGATCGGCGCCAGATGCACCGGATCGGAGGTCGCTGCCGCGTGCGGCGTCACAAACACTTTTGGATGCCCCCACAGCGGACTGGTCTTCGGCAGCGGTTCGACCTCGAACACGTCGAGGCTCGCCTCCTTCAATGTGCCGTCATCCAGCGCCCGCAAAATGTCGGCATCCTTCTGCAGACGGCCGCGCCCGGCATTGATCAGCACCGAACCGCCGAGGCCGTTGCGCTTCCGCAATTCCTTCAGCACGCCGTAGTTGATAATGCCCTTGGTCTCAGGCGTCAGCGGCAAAAGCACCACCAGGATGTCGGTGGCCTTGAGGAAGGGGATCAGTCCAGCTTCGCCGGAATAGGTCGCGACGCCTTCCATGGCCTTGTCGGTGCGCGACCAGCCATTGACGGCAAAGCCGAGCGACAAAAGCACCGAGGCCGCGGCGCGGCCGAGACTGCCGAGGCCCATGATGCCGACCGAAATGTCACCGGCAGGCCTCTGCTGCGGCTCGTGCCAGATCTTCTTCGGCTGCTGCGACCGGTAGAGCAGGCCCTGGCGGTGATGGTCGAGAACCCGCCAGACGACATATTCGGTCATGTACTGGGTGAGATTGTCGGCGACGACCTTGACAACAGGCACATCGGGCAGGCCGGGATCGGCGAAGATATGATCGACGCCGGCGCCGATCGAAAAGATGGCGCGCAGATTGGGCAGCGACGACAACAGGTTCGGCTTCTGCTTCCACACCACGGCATAGGTGATCGACGGGTCGCTGGCGCCGTCAGGCTCCAGCACCACCTCGCGCTCGGCCGACAGGAGCTCGCGCCAGCGCTGCGGATGAAAGCCGGTGACGGCAAGCAGGATACGGCCTTTTTCCATTGCGGTCTTTTAGTCCCTCTCTACGCAAATCACTCGCTGACGATGCCGACCGGTGCCGTCTCGATCTTGAAGGCGGCCGAGATCAGCGCCCGAGTATAGTCGGTTTGCGGATTTTCAAAAATCTGCTGGGAAGGACCAGCTTCGACGATCCGGCCATTGCGCATGACGATGACGTCGTTGGCGAGCGCGCGGATGACTTTCAAATCATGGCTGATGAAGAGATAGGCGAGATCGTGCTTGGCCTGCAGGCTGCGCAGCAGATCGACGACCTGCGCCTGCACGCTCATGTCGAGTGCCGATGTCGGCTCGTCCAGCATGACGAAGCGCGGGTTGAGCACCATGGCGCGTGCGATGGCAACGCGCTGGCGCTGGCCGCCGGAAAACTCGTGCGGATAGCGGTTGCGTGTCGCCGGATCGAGCCCGACCTCCTTCAGCACGGCGGCCACCTTGTCGTCGCGCTCGTCGGGCGACAGCTTCGGCTCGTGGATCTTGAGGCCTTCTTCGATGATCTCTGCGATCGACATGCGCGGGCTGAGCGAGCCGAACGGATCCTGGAAGACGATCTGCAATTCGCGCCTGAGCGGCCGCATGGCGTTGAAAGTCAGCTGGTTGATGTCGCGGCCGTTGAACTGGATCGTGCCGGTCGACGAGATCATTCTTGCCAGCGCCAGGCCGAGCGTCGTCTTGCCGGAGCCGGATTCGCCGACCACGCCCAGCGTCTGGCCGGCGCGCACGGTGACATCGATGCCGTCGACGGCCTTCACATTGTCGACGGTGCGGCGGAAGAAGCCCTGCTTGATCGGGAACCAGACCTTTACGTCCTTGCCGGTCATGACAGGCTTGGCATCGGCATTGGCGGCCGGCGGCTTGCCCTTCGGCTCGGCCGCCAGCAGATGCCTTGTATAGGCATGCTGCGGATTGGCGAAGATCTCTTTGGTCGGCCCGGTCTCGACTATCTTGCCCTTGGTCATCACGCAGACACGGTCGGCGATCTTGCGCACGATGCCGAGATCATGGGTGATGAACAGCATCGACATGCCCTTGCGGCTCTTCAGCCCGGCCAGCAGCTCGAGGATCTGCGCCTGCACGGTGACGTCGAGCGCCGTCGTCGGCTCGTCGGCGATCAGAAGTTCGGGCTCGTTGGCCAGCGCCATGGCGATCATCACGCGCTGGCGCTGGCCGCCGGACAACTGGTGCGGATAGGCATCGAGGCGCTTGTGCGGATCGCGGATGCCGACCTCGTTGAGCAAGGCCAGCGTGCGCTCCTTGGCCGGGCGGTCGGCCGTGCCCTGGTGCAGCTTCAGGATCTCGACGATCTGCTGCTCGATCGTGTGCAGCGGATTGAGCGAAGTCATCGGCTCCTGGAAGATCATGGTGATCTTGTTGCCGCGCACCTGCCGCAACTGCTTCTCGTTCATCGCCAGCAGGTCGGCGCCCTGGAACAGGATCTTTCCCGAGGGATGGCTGGCGCTTGGATAAGGCAACAGCTTCAGCACCGAAAGCGCCGAGACCGATTTGCCGGAACCGGATTCGCCGACCAGCGCCACCGTCTCGCCCTTGGCGATGTCGAACGAGATGTGGTCGACCGCCGTCGACTGGCCGCCGCC
>NZ_RZPH01000530.1:0-4122 GCF_004022825.1 Mesorhizobium sp. M7A.F.Ca.CA.004.04.2.1 | reverse complement strand
GCGAGGGTCGAGGTGATGTAGCCTGGAAATTGCGTCACCGAGGAGGTGGCGTTGGCGACGATCGGCGGCAGGCCGACCAACGTCATGGCGCCGAAGGTGATGAAGGTGCCGCCACCGGCGACCGCATTGGCGGCGCCTGACAGAAAGCCCGCCAGAAACAGCAGGATGGCATCGAAGACAGACATGAATTGCGGCCGCTCAAAACTGTGTTATTTCAGGCTTAGAAAGCCTGAACGACCGGCGCAACCCGGCACGGCAGGATTACGATGGTGCCATGCGAGCAGAAAATGCGCTGCCAAGGCGTGACAAAGCGGCGAAATAGCTGTATGTGCCCGCCCGTACCGGCCAGAAAGAATCTGCCGGACCCGTCAACAATGACGGTGTAGTCGCCCCTGCTGGATGTTTCAAAGACAAATGTCTTGGAGACAAAAGGCATAGCCAAGCGGTCAATGGAACTGCAAGGCGAGTGTCGGACGCTCTGACTGTCGGAAGAACAAGAAGTGGACTTTTGAGATGGATATTCTCCGTCAGCTCGAGGCCGAACAGGCCGCCAAGATCGAAGCCAAGCGCAAGCTTCCCGAATTCCAGCCCGGCGACACCGTGCGCGTCCAGGTCCGCGTGACCGAAGGCACCCGCACCCGCGTCCAGGCCTATGAGGGCGTCGTCATCGCCCGCGCAGGCGCCGGCTTCCAGGAGAACTTCACGGTTCGCAAGATTTCCTACGGCGAAGGCGTCGAGCGCGTGTTCCCGGTCTACTCGCCGATGGTTGAAGGCGTCGAGATCGTTCGCCGCGGCAAGGTGCGTCGCGCCAAGCTCTATTACCTGCGCGATCGTCGCGGCAAATCGGCCCGTATTTCGGAAAACACCGGCGTGCGCGCCCGCAAGCTGAATGATGAGGAGCGCGATGCGCTGAACGCCGAGAAGGCCCGCATCGAGGCCGAGAAGGTGGCAGCAGCCGAGGCCCTGGCCGTCGAGAAGGCCGCCCAGGACGCCGCCGAGAAGAAGGCCGCCGCCGAAGCCGAAGCAGCAGCCAAGGCCGCCGCGGAAGCGACCCCCGCCGAATAAGGTTTTCGGACATCCCATTCAAAAAGGCGGCTTCGGCCGCCTTTTTCGTTTCACCGGACTGTGAACGCTTTCAGCGCCAGAAACGGGATCCGCTGTTGACGGCACATTATCTTGTGTACTAAATAATCGTGTACAAAGTAATTGGAGATTTGATATGGCACTCTACACCACACAGGCTCACGTCACCGGCGGCCGCGCCGGTCATGGCGAGACCAGCGACGGTCTGCTCAAGGTCGATCTGGCAATGCCCAAGGAGCTCGGCGGGCCGGGGGGCGCCACCAATCCTGAGCAACTGTTCGCAATCGGCTATGCCGCCTGCTTCGAAAGCGCCATCCGCTTCGTCGCGCGCAAACAGAAGCTGTCGCTGACGGATGCCGGGGTAACCTCCACCGTCAGCCTGCTTCCCAATGGCGAAGGCTTTAAGCTCGGCGTCGCGCTCGCGGCGGAAACGAAAGGCCTTGATCAGGCGGCGGCGGAAGCGCTTGTATCGGAGGCGCACAAGATCTGCCCCTATTCCAACGCCATCAGGGGCAATGTCGACGTAGCGCTTTCGGTAAAGGCGGCATGACGGAAAAGACGACAAAGAGCACCAGCGACGTCCCGGCGGAGGCCACCGGGACGTTTCACGTTCCGCGGCTCGACCAGCAGCTGTGCTTCGCGCTCTATTCGGCAAGCGGGCTGATGACGAAGCTCTACCGCCCGCTGCTCGATCCGCTCGGCCTGACCTATCCGCAATATCTGGCCATGTTGGCGCTGTGGGAACGAGCTCCAAGCACGGTTGGCGAGCTTGGCGAAGCGCTTGGGCTGGATTCGGCGACGCTGACGCCGCTGCTCAAGCGGATGGAGGCTGGCGGACTGGTCACACGCCGGCGCGACCCCGCCGACGAGCGCCGGGTTATGGTCGAGCCGACAGCGAAGGGCCAAGCGTTGCGTGAGCAGGCCAAAAGCGTGCCGGCGGCGATGCTTTGCAACCTGCCGCTGGATGCCGACGAGTTGAAATCCCTGCACCGCACGCTGACGCGGTTCGTCTCCGGCTTGCGCAAGGCAGATGCCGGCATCGCGAAGCGGAGCTGATCGCTGCCGCGACACCGTTCAATCCTGAATCCCGGAAATGAAGGCACTGGAATCCGCTTTCGCGCATCCTGACGCAGCGGACCGTCTTGCATGACGCTTGCGGAAAGCTAAAGTCGGCGCCGTATTTTCCTGCAAGCCCGGCCATGTCCGGGTCCGTCAATTTCCGGGGAGTGTGTCATGACCAAATCGAAACTGCTGCTGGCAGGCCTGCTTGCCCTCGTCCTGACGCCCGTTGCCGCCTTTGCGCAGGCGCTGCCCGACCTCGGCGGCAAAAAGGTGGTGGTTGTGACCGAAAACGCCTATCCGCCGCTGCAGTTCATCGATGCCAAGACCGGCAAGCAGATCGGCTGGGAGTATGACGCGATGAACGAGATCGCCAAGCGGCTCAATTTCACGGTCGAGTACCAGAACACTTCCTGGGACGCGATGATCCAGGCGGTTTCCGACAACCAGTACAACATTGGCATGACCGGCATCACCATCAAGGACGACCGCAAGGAGAAGGTCGATTTCTCCGACCCCTATATGCGCTCGGAACAGTTCATGCTGGTGCGCGGCGATGAGAGCCGCTTCACTGACGACAAGACCTTCGGCGACTTCAAGGACGGGCTGATCGGCGCGCAGGCCGGCACCACGCCCTTCTACACCGCCGTCTACAGCGTGCTCGACGGCAATGAGCAGAACCCGCGCATCAAACTGTTCGAGACCTTCGGCGCGACCGTGCAGGCACTGAAATCAGGCGACGTCGATGTCGTTTTGACCGATGGCACCGCTGGCAAAGGCTATGTCGACGCCTCCGAGGGCAAACTGAAACTGATCGGCGGGCCGCTCGGCACCGAGGATTTCGGTTTCATTTTCCCCAAGGGTTCCGACCTGGTGAAGCCGATCAACGCGGCAATCGCTGCGTTGAAGGCGGACGGGACGTTCGATGCGCTGAACAAGAAATGGTTTCTTGATTACAAGATGGGGCAGTGATTTCGCGCTGACTTCGCGCTTGAACGCCCCCCTCTGCCCTGCCGGGCATCTCCCCCTCAAGGGGGGAGATCGGCTCTTTTTTCCGCTTTCGCCAATCACCAAAGTTGTAAAAAGAGTGCCGTCGACGAAGCTGCCAATCTCCCCCCTTGAGGGGGAGATGTCCGGCAGGACAGAGGGGGGCGCCTTGGCGCAATCCTTTTGATGCCTCCCGCCTCTTCGTCCAAAGCCGACTTCCCCTGGTGGCTTGTCGTTGCCGCAGCCCTCGCGATCGCGGTGGCCGTCTTCGTCGCCACCAGCAACCTCTATGCCCAGGTGTTCGCCACGGTCGCCAAGGGCATCGGCGTCACCATCTTCGTCACCGTGATCGCCTTCGTGCTGGCGTCGGCCATTGGGCTCGGCATCGCGCTGATGGGAATGTCCGGTTCGCGCTGGCTGCGCCAGATCGCGCGCTTCTATGTCGAGATCGTCCGCGGCGTGCCGATCCTGGTGCTGTTGTTCTGGATCGCCTTTGCCGGCGCGCCGGCCTTCGTCGCGGCCTGGAACGCGCTGACCGCGCCGCTGCAAAACGCCGGCCTGTTCGGCGAGCTTTTGGTGCGCGACGTGTCGCTGCTCTGGCGCGCCATCATGGCGCTGACCATCGGCTATTCGGCTTTCATCTCGGAGGTTTTCCGGGCCGGCATCCAGGCGGTGGAGAAGGGTCAGATCGAAGCGGCGAAGGCGCTTGGGCTGACACGCGCGCAGCGTTTCCGGCTGATCGTGTTCCCACAGGCAATCCGCACCATCCTGCCGCCGCTCGGCAATGATTTCGTCGCTTTGGTCAAGGATTCCTCGCTGGTCTCGGTGCTCGGCGTTGCCGACATCACGCAGATGGGCAAGGTCTACGCCGCCGGCTCCTTTCGCTTCTTCGAGACCTATTCGATAACGGCCTACATCTATCTCATCCTGACCGTCGGCCTGTCGCTGGCGCTCAGGGCGCTGGAGCGGCGGCTGCGCCGCCAGCACGAGGAA
>NZ_RZPH01000052.1:0-12664 GCF_004022825.1 Mesorhizobium sp. M7A.F.Ca.CA.004.04.2.1 | reverse complement strand
GACCGAGACAGGCGATCTGTTCATTCCCTTCACACTGCCCGGTGAAACGGTCACCGCCGCGCGCGAAAGGGATCGCGCCATGCTGATGGCGGTGCTGGAAGCATCGCCGCAGCGCATCGATCCCGCCTGCCGCCATTTCACCGAATGCGGTGGTTGCGCGCTCCAGCATTTCGAAGCCGGAGCCTATCGCCAGTGGAAACGCGAAAAAGTGGCGCACATCCTGAAGGGCAAAGGCATCGATTGCGAGATCGGCGAACTGGTCGCCTGCGCGCCGCAGACGCGCCGCCGTGTCGTGCTGGCCGCCCGGCGCACCGATACAGGCATGCTGCTCGGCTTCCATCGCCATCTGTCGCCGGAGATCATAGCCATATCGGAATGCCCGATCTCGCTTCCTGAGATCGTCGCTTCGCTTGATCGCTTGAAGGCGCTTGCCGAATTGGTCTGCGCAACCACCAAATCGTTCCGGCTAGCGGTCACCGTGACCGGTTCGGGTCTCGATGTCGCGGTTCACGAATCCGGCAAGCTGGGGGAGCATCAGCGCCGCATCGCTGCCAATTTCGTCATGGCGCAGGGCTTTGCCAGGCTGTCCATCGATGACGAGATCATCATCGAGCCGAAAAAGCCTGTTGTCATGTTCGGCAGCGTCGCTGTCGCCTTGCCCCCGGGCGCGTTCCTGCAGGCAACCGAGGCCGCCGAACAGGCGATGGCCGATATCGTCGGCGGACATCTGAAGCGTGCCAAGAAGGTGGCGGATCTTTTCGCCGGCTGCGGCAGTTTTGCTCTGCGTCTGGCCGCGAAGTCGGAAGTTCATGCGGTGGAGGGCGATGCGGCAGCCCTTTCGGCCCTCGACCGTGGATCGCGTTTCGCCACTGGCTTGAAGCGGGTGACGGGTGAACGCCGCGACCTGTTCCGCCGGCCGTTGACGTTCAAGGAATTGAATGCCTTCGACGGTGTGGTGTTCGATCCGCCGCGCGCCGGCGCCGAGGACCAGTCGAAGCAGATCGCCCGCTCGGATGTGCCGTACGTCGCCGCGGTGTCCTGCAATCCGGTGACGCTCGCGCGAGATTTGCGCATCCTCATCGACGGCGGCTACATCCTGAAAAGCGTGACGCCGATCGACCAGTTCCTGTGGTCGCCGCATGTTGAGGCCGTGGCGTTGCTGGAGAAGCCGAAGCGGAGGCGGTAGGTCGCTTGTGCTTGAGTTGCGCGTGAATTGGGCCTATTTTGATACCGTACGCATCAAACTATGCTAGGTAATCGTCATGAACTCCGCAGCCCTCGAAGTTCCGGCGTCACGCTTTGGCGAGGAACGGTCGCCTTACCTTTCGGCAAGGCGTGTCGCGGAACAGCTTGGTGTCAACCTGACCGAATTGGCCGGCCTGATCGGGGTCGCGCGCAACACACTTGCCGCCAAGGCCGGCGCGCGCAAGGTCGACGCCGCCCTCAGCCCGATCGTCCGCATCCTGTCGATGGCCGGTGAAATGGCCGGCGGCGAGCAACGTGCGGCGATCTGGTTTAAGCACCAGCCGATCCCCGGCTGGGCGGGAAAGACCGCCTACGACCTGGTTCGCGAGGGCAAGACGGACAAGGTGCTGGCCTATCTGGAGGCCGTCCGCTCCGGCGTGTATGCCTGAGATCAGCCTGACCTTGTGGCGGGCCTTCGTACCGCGTTGGGCGCATCTGCCGCTTTCGGGCGAGGGCGCTGCCCACTTCGGCGGTCGCTGGAATCCAATTGGCGCTTCAACGATCTATGCGGCGCGCGAATTGTCCACCGCCTGGGCGGAGTACAATCAGGGCTTTGTCCAGCATCCGGCGTTAATTGCCCAACTTGAGCTCTCGGGCGCGCGCTTGGCCGATCTGACCGATGCCGCAATGCTGAGCGAATTGGCCATGACGGCGGGCATTCACCAATGCGAATGGCGAGACATGCTGGATCAGGGCCTTGTGCCCGAGACCCACAAGCTGCGGGATCGCCTGCTTGCCGATGGGGTGAACGGCGTGATCTATCCGTCCTTCATGTCGCCCGGCGGCACCTGCGTTGCGCTCTGGCGCTGGAACGAGGATGGCGCGCCGCGCCTGGAGGTCGTCGACCCCGACCGTCGTCTGCCGAAATCGCCGGCATCCTGGCTTTAGGGCAACTCAGATGGGCGAGTAAGCTCGTCGACTGTTCTTATCAAACCCTGGTGCCGCCCACCGTCATCTGGTTCATGCGCAGATGCGGCTGGCCGACGCCGACGGGCACGCCCTGTCCGGCCTTGCCGCACATGCCGATGCCGGTGTCGAGCTTCATGTCGTTGCCGATCATCGAGACGCGGTGCATGGCGTCCGGACCGTTGCCGATCAGCATCGCGCCCTTGATCGGCTGCGTCACCTTGCCGTTCTCGATCATGTAGGCCTCGGTGCAGCCGAACACGAATTTGCCCGATGTGATGTCGACCTGGCCGCCGCCGAACGAGACGGCATAGATGCCGTTCTTGACCGAGGCGATGATTTCGTCCGGCTCCATGTCGCCCGCCGTCATATAGGTGTTGGTCATGCGCGGCATCGGCTGGTGGGCATAGCCTTCGCGGCGGCCGTTGCCGGTCGCCTTCATGCCCATCAGCCGGGCATTCTGGCGATCCTGCATGTAGCCGACCAGCTTGCCATCCTCGATCAGCACATTGCGGGCCGAAGGTGTGCCTTCATCGTCGACGGTCAGCGAGCCGCGCCGTTCGGGCATGGTGCCGTCGTCGACGACGGTGACCCCTTTGGCGGCGACCTGCTGGCCGAGCAGGCCGGCGAAGGCCGAGGTCTTCTTGCGGTTGAAATCGCCTTCCAGCCCATGGCCGACGGCCTCGTGCAGCATGACGCCCGGCCAGCCGCTAGACAAGACGATGTCGAAAGTGCCGGCCGGGGCCGGTATGGCCTCGAGATTGACCAGAGCTTGCCTGAGCGCCTCCTTGGCGGCGTGCTTCCAGCTGTCCTCGACCAGGAATTCGCCAAACGCCTTGCGGCCACCCATGCCGTAGGAGCCGCTCTCCTGGCGGTCGCCATCGCCGACCACGACGGAGACGTTGATGCGGACCAGCGGGCGGATATCGCGCACCATTTGGCCATCGGCGCGCACGATCTCGACATGCTGCCAGGATGCGGCGAGCGATGCCGAAACCTGCCGCACGCGCGGATCCTCGGCGCGCAGCCAGGCGTCGATTTCCTGCAAGAGCTTTGCCTTGGCCTCGAAGGAGGGCGAGGGGATCGGGTTCTCTTCGCCATAGAGATGGCGGTTGGTGCGGGCCGGTGCGGCGGCAAGCGTGCCGGAATAACCGCCCTTGACGGTTGAAACGGCATCGGCCGCGCGCAGCAGCGACGCTTCGGAGAGGTCGCTGGAATGCGCATAGCCGCTGGCTTCGCCGGCAACCGCACGCAGGCCAAACCCCTGGTCGGTGTTGAAGTTGGCGGTCTTCAGGCGGCCATTGTCGAACATCAGCGCTTCGCTCTCGCTGTATTCGAGGAACAGTTCGCCGTCATCGGCGCCGTTGATGGTATCGGCGACGATCCGCTTGATGCGATCGTCTGAAATGTCGAATTGGCCGATCAGGCTGTTCATGGCGCATCCGTTCACAGGAGGAATGGGTCTTTGCCACGATGTAGGCGCGAAGGCACGCCGAGACAATCGCTCTGCCGCATTGTAACGACAAAAGCGGTTTGCCAGCAGCCCGTCGAAGTCACTTCTGGTTGAAGCCGGTGATGTCGCCGGGCTTTCAGGGGAGGGCGGCGAAGCCGTCGGCAAAGCCCTTGAGGTCGACCGGGATGCCGATACCTTCTTCCGGGGTCTGGAAAACGATGAAGGTGGCCGACGTGCCGGTCTTCAGCGTGTCGAGAAGCGGCTTTTCGAGGATCACCTCGGCATAGCAGCCGTCCTGGAAGCAGCGCACGAAATAGGCGCGGCCGATATCCTTGCCGTCGACATTGAGGCCGAGCCCGTTGGGCAAAAGCACGCCGAGCGGCGCCAGCACGCGCAGGATCTCCGCCTTGTTGTCGGCGGTGCGCAGCACCACGACCGACAGTCCCATCTCCGGACGGTCCTCGGCGACGACGTTCTGCATCATCACGCATTGTTCCGAGGTGGCACCGGCCGGCGTGTCGCAGATGATCGACCATGCGCCATGTGTCGAGCGCACGGTGCCGCTCGGCTGCGCGGCGTTCGCCGTGCCGGACACGATCGCGGACAAGCCGATGCCAGACAGGGCGGCGAAAAAGATGACCTTCGCCCAGTTTCTCGAAAACCGAGAGTTTCTCGAAAGCCAGTAATTCATGACGGCTCCATTGCGAATCACGGCACTTTAAGCCGCGCCAAAGCCAAGTAAAGGACGAGACCGCACCAGGTCTGCCCCGAAAAAGCCAATTGGGCGCTTTTCCCTGCCAATTTCGCCCGAATTGCGACGTTCGGCACCTGCGGCCCGCGGGAATGCTGCTGCGGGCTCACTGTAGGCGATTCGGTGCTGCCGCGGCTGCCTCCAAAGGCATATCCGGGCTTGCGCGCAAAAATGCCGCACGGTTTCGTCCGCTCCTTTCTTGCGGAGGGAAAAAGAGTATGGTTTGAACCAGCTTGAAACTGTCGGGATTCCCGTCCCGGCATTGTTCGTTATTCTCGTGGGTACCGCAGCGAGGAACTGGGAGACGATGAGGGCGATGAGAAATTTCCTGGCAAACGCCAAGGTTCCAGCAAGTGCCAAGTTTCTAAGTGCTTGTGCCGCTGTCACGTTTTTCGCCGGCGCATCCGCCCATGCCGACCAGCCCAAGAACTGGGAGACAACCTTCCAGGCGCCGGCGACCGACATGATGCGGCAGATCGAGTGGTTCGGGAACTACACGATGTGGTTCATCGTTCCGATCACCATCCTGGTGCTGCTTCTCCTCGCTTATTGCATCGTCAGATTCCGTGCGAGCGCGAACCCGGTTCCGTCCAAGACCAGCCACAATACGCTGATCGAGGTGATCTGGACTGTCGGTCCGGTCGTCATCCTGCTTTGCCTGGCAATTCCCTCGTTCCAGCTGCTGACCGCGCAATACACGCCGCCGGAAGAAGCGAAGCTGACCGTCAAGGCGACCGGTAACCAGTGGAACTGGGACTACGAGTACCAGACCGAAAACACGCTCTCCTTCAATTCCGCGATCCTTCAGGACACCGACCGCGCCGCCGCCGGCAAGGAGGACCGCAAGGTTTATCCGCGCCTGCTCGCGGTCGACAATGAACTGGTGGTGCCGGTCAACACCATGACCCGCGTGCTCGTCACCGCGACCGACGTGATCCACTCCTTTGCCATGCCGTCGTTCGGCATCAAGATCGATGCCATTCCGGGCCGCACCAACGAGACCTGGTTCAAGGCGGAGAAGGAAGGTATTTTTTACGGCCAGTGCTCGCAGCTCTGCGGCAAGGACCATGCCTTCATGCCGATCGCCATCCGCGTCGTCTCCGATGCGCAGTTCAAGACCTGGCTGGCGGCAGCCAAGACCGATCTGCCCGGCGCCAACAAGACGCTGATGGCCGAGGTCGACGGCCAGAACAAGGTAGCGTCCGCCGGCAACTGATGCCGCGGGTTAGCAAGATTTAGGGAACGGAGCGGAACATGGCAGACGCTGCAGCTCACGACGGGCACGACCACAAGCCTTATCACGGCTGGGTCCGCTGGGTTTATTCGACCAACCACAAGGACATCGGCACGCTCTACCTGATCTTCGCGATCATGGCCGGCATCATCGGCGGTGCCTTGTCTGTCGCCATCCGCATGGAGTTGCAGGAGCCTGGCATCCAGATATTCAGCGGCCTGGCGCAGATGGTCTATGGCATGAACGGTGACGCCGCGATCGACGGCGGCAAGAGCATGTACAATGCCTTCGCCACCGCGCACGCCCTGATCATGATCTTCTTCATGGTCATGCCGGCGCTGATCGGCGGTTTCGCCAACTGGATGGTTCCGATCATGATCGGCGCGCCCGACATGGCGTTCCCGCGCATGAACAACATCTCCTTCTGGCTGCTGCCGCCGGCCTTCATCCTGCTGCTCACCTCGATGTTCGTGCCGAGCGCGCCGGGCGCCTTTGGCGTCGGTGGCGGCTGGACGCTCTATCCGCCGCTTTCGACCTCGGGCCAGCCCGGGCCGGCCATGGATCTGGCGATCCTGTCGATCCACATTGCCGGTGCGTCGTCGATCCTCGGCGCCATCAACTTCATCACCACCATCTTCAACATGCGCGCGCCTGGCATGACGCTGCACAAGATGCCGCTGTTTGCCTGGTCGGTGCTGATCACCGCCTTCCTGCTCCTGCTGTCGTTGCCGGTCCTGGCCGGCGGCATCACCATGCTGCTCACCGACCGCAATTTCGGTACCACCTTCTTTGCGCCCGACGGCGGCGGCGACCCGATCCTGTTCCAGCACCTGTTCTGGTTCTTCGGTCACCCTGAAGTGTACATCCTGATCCTGCCGGGCTTCGGCATCATCAGTCACGTCATCTCGACCTTCTCGAGGAAGCCGGTGTTCGGCTATCTCGGTATGGCCTATGCCATGGTGGCGATCGGCGCCGTCGGCTTCATCGTGTGGGCGCACCACATGTACACGACCGGCCTGTCGCTCGACACGCAGCGCTATTTCGTCTTCGCCACCATGGTCATCGCGGTGCCGACAGGCGTGAAGATCTTCTCCTGGATCGCGACGATGTGGGGCGGGTCGATTTCGTTCAAGACGCCGATGCTGTGGGCGCTGGGCTTCATCTTCCTGTTCACCATCGGCGGCGTCACCGGCGTCCAGCTGGCCAATGCCGGCCTCGACCGCTCGTTGCATGACACCTATTTCGTCATTGCCCACTTCCACTACGTGCTGTCACTGGGCGCGGTGTTCGCCATCTTCGCCGGCTGGTACTACTGGTTCCCGAAGATGACCGGCTACATGTATTCGCCCGTCATCGCCAACACCCATTTCTGGGTCACCTTCGTCGGCGTGAACCTGATCTTCTTCCCGCAGCACTTCCTCGGTCTCGCCGGCATGCCGCGCCGCACCATCGACTACCCCGATGCGTTCGCCGGCTGGAATTATGTGTCGTCCATCGGCTCGTATATCTCGGCCATCGGCGTCCTGATCTTCCTCTATGGTGTGTTCGAGGCCTTCCAGAAGAAGCGGATCGCCGGCGCCAACCCATGGGGCGAGGGCGCAACGACGCTCGAATGGCAGCTGCCGTCGCCGCCGCCCTTCCACCAGTGGGAACAGCTGCCGAAAATCAAGTAAGGCGGCTGCCCGCTCGAATACGAAACCGCCGGTCCGCCGGCGGTTTTGGCCAACGGATGATGGACTTAAGTACGCATGGCCCTTGTCGACGACCCATTGATTGACGAAGCGGGCTTTCGCATGTCGGAAGCGACGGCGGGCGATTTCTTCGCGCTGCTGAAGCCGCGCGTCATGTCGCTGGTGGTGTTCACCGCCTTTGTCGGCCTGGTCGCCGCACCCGTGACCATCAACCCTCTGCTGGCGGTGATCGCCATCCTGGCTATTGCAATAGGTGCTGGTGCCTCCGGCGCGCTCAACATGTGGTACGATGCCGACATCGATGCCGTGATGACCAGGACCGCCAACCGCCCAGTCCCCGCCGGTCGCATCCAGCCGCACGAAGCCCTGACCTTTGGGCTGGTGCTGTCGGTGCTGTCTGTGATGACGCTCGGCGTGCTGGTCAACTGGCTGGCGGCGACGCTGCTCGCCTTCACCATCTTTTTCTACGCCGTCGTCTACACGATGTGGCTGAAGCGCTGGACGCCGCAGAACATCGTCATCGGCGGGGCCGCCGGTGCCATTCCGCCCGTGATCGGCTGGGCCGCGGTGACCGGGACAGTCAGCCTCGAAAGCATTGTCTTGTTCCTGATCATCTTCCTGTGGACGCCGCCGCATTTCTGGGCGCTGGCGCTGTTCAAGTCCGAGGACTATGCCAAGGCCGGCATTCCGATGATGCCCAACGTCGCCGGCCACGCTTCGACCCGCCGCCAGATCTTCGCCTATGCGCTGGTGCTGGCCCCGGTCGGCGTGCTGCCGTGGCTGCTTGGCTACACCACGCCGTTCTATGGCGTGGCCGCCCTGCTTCTGGGAGTCGGTTTTGTCTGGTACGCGTGGAAAGTGCTTAGCATGGCCGACGATGACCGCGTCATGAAACCGGCCAAGGCCCTGTTCGCCTATTCGCTGCTTTATCTCTTCGCCATCTTCGCTGCCTATCTGGCCGACAGCGTTGTCGAACGCGCGCTTGCCATGGGTGGAGCATGACCATGATCGAGGAAAAGCTCGAGACCGTCACGTTGACCGAGCGTCAGAAGAAGGCGCAGCGCAGCCGTTCTATCGCCATCGGTGTGGCGCTGGCGCTGCTGGTGGTCATTTTCTACATCGCGACGATCGTGAAGTTCGGCCACAATCTGGGCACGATGTGATGAGCGTCGGGACCTCCAAAAAAGCGGCTGGCAAGAACGGCAACGTCATCGTCGCGGCTGTCTGCCTCGCCTTTTTCACCGGCATGATCGGCATGGCCTATGCCGCGGTCCCGCTCTACAAGATGTTTTGCCAGGCGACCGGCTATGGCGGCACGACGCAACGTGCCGAGAAGCAGTATGCCGGCCGCGTGCTCGACCGCGAGATCACCGTCCGCTTCGATGCCAACATCGCTGGCGTGCCGTGGGAGTTCCAGCCGGTCCAGCGCTCGATGACGATGAAGATCGGCGAGACCGTGCAGGCGCACTATCAGGCGACCAACAAGTTCGATCGTCCCGTGACCGGCCGCGCCACCTTCAACGTGCAGCCTGAACTGGCGGGTCCCTATTTCAACAAGGTCGAGTGCTTCTGCTTCACCGACACGACGCTGAAGCCCGGCGAGACACTGGACATGCCGGTCCTGTTCTACGTGGACCCCGACATCGTCAATGTGCCGGAACTGAAGGACGTGAAGACGATCACGCTGTCCTATACGATGTTCCCGGTCGAGAAGGCCAAGCCGGTCGCCTCCTCGGAGCCGGCCAAGGGCAATAGCAAGACAATTTCGAATACCGAAGCAAATCTCGGGGGTTGATATGGCAGACGCGCACGCAAAACCACAGCATGACTATCATCTCGTTGACCCGAGCCCGTGGCCTTTCCTGGGATCGGTAGGCGCACTTGTCGCCGCCTTTGGCGGCGTCTGCTTGATGGAATACCTGAAGGGCGGCTCGTTCCCGATCTTCGGCTTCAACATCGCCAATCCATGGCTGTTCTTCATCGGTCTCGTGATCATCCTCTACACCATGTTCGCCTGGTGGTCGGACACGATCAAGGAAGCGCATGAGGGCCATCACACGCGTGTCGTGTCGCTGCATCTGCGCTACGGCATGATCATGTTCATCGCCTCGGAGGTGATGTTCTTCGTTGCCTGGTTCTGGGCCTATTTCGATGCCAGCCTGTTTCCGAGCGAAGTCCAGCAATATGCCCGCACCGCGTTTACCGGCGGTGTCTGGCCGCCGAAGGGCATGGAAGTTCTCGACCCCTTCCATTTGCCGCTCTACAACACCGTCATCCTGCTGCTGTCCGGCACCACGGTGACCTGGGCGCACCATTCGCTCATCCATGGCGATCGCAAAGGCCTGATCAACGGCCTGGTGCTGACTGTTGGCCTCGGCATGCTGTTCACCATGGTGCAGGCGTACGAGTACATGCATGCTCCGTTCGCCTTCAAGGATTCCATCTATGGCGCCACCTTCTTCATGGCGACCGGCTTCCACGGTTTCCACGTCATCATCGGCACCATCTTCCTGTTGGTCTGCCTGATCCGGGCGATGAAGGGTGATTTCACCCCCAAACAACATTTCGGCTTCGAGGCGGCCGCCTGGTACTGGCACTTCGTCGACGTGGTCTGGCTGTTCCTGTTCGCCTCGATCTACGTCTGGGGATCGGTCGGCGCGGTGATCGAGGGCCACTGATCCTGGCCTGAGGAATTTCCGTTTGGGGAGGGGCGGCCGCGGCAATGTGGCCGCCTTCTTCTTTTTGGCGCAATGATCGCTGATCGATAGCCAATGCGGCTGACAATTTTCCGGGCCATTTGCGCATTGATGATCGCGGCACTCCCGGCCTTTGCCGGCGAGAAGGTGGATCTGGTGCGTGTCCACAAAGCCGAACGCCGGCTGGAACTCATCGGCGACGGCAAGATCCTGCGCAGCTACGGCATCGCACTCGGCGGCGATCCTGTCGGGCATAAGCACCAGGAGGGCGATCAACGCACGCCCGAGGGGAACTATGTCCTCGACTGGCGCAACCCGAACAGCATCGCGCACAGATCGATCCATATTTCGTACCCCAATACCGACGATCTGGCGGCCGCCAGGGCGCGCAATGTCGACGCGGGCGGCATGGTCATGATCCACGGCCAGCCAAACGGTTATGGCTGGTGGGGCTGGCTGCTTCAATTGGTCGACTGGACCGACGGCTGCATTGCGGTTACGGACTCCGATATGGACGAAATCTGGGCGATGGTGGCCGATGGCACACCGATCGAGATCGAGCGGTAGGCAATGAGTGGCAAGATGAACTGGTTGCCGGTCGATCTGAAATCGAGCGGTAAGCAATGAGCGACGACTCTTCCAAGAGTGAAGATAGGGCGATCTGGCCGCCGATCGATCCGATCTCGGCCGGCCTGCATGGCCGTTGCCCGCGCTGCGGCGAGGGGCGGCTATTTTCCGGCTTCCTCACCGTCGGCAAGCGATGCGTCAATTGCGGCCTCGATTATTCCTACGCTGATGCCGGCGACGGGCCGGCGGTGTTCGTGATCCTGATCATCGGCTTTATCATCGTCGGCCTGGCGCTCTGGGTAGAAGTCACGTTCAGCCCGCCGCTCTGGCTGCATCTGCTGGTCTGGATTCCGCTGGCTGTTGTGCTGTGCTTGACGGCGCTGCGGCTGATCAAGGGCGTGCTGCTGACGCTGCAATACCGCAACCAAGCGGCCGAGGGCCGGCTGGATCGCGGCGAATGAGCGAGGCTTCCATTAAAACTGACGGTCGTTCGCGGCCGCGATCGGCATTGCTGCTCGGCCTTGGCCTTGTGCTGTTCCTGATCCTGCTGGTGCTCGGCACCTGGCAGATGCAGCGCCTGTATTGGAAGGAAGGCCTTCTGCAGACCATCGACCAGCGCACCCATTCGGCTCCGTTGCCGTTGGTTGCGGTCGAGAAAGAGTTCGCCGCCACCGGCGATGTCGATTATACGCCTGTCACCGTCACCGGCACGTTCCTGCATCAAGGCGAACGCCATTTCTACGCGACCTGGGAGGGTGATGCCGGCTTCAATGTCTACACGCCGCTGGCGCTCGACGACGGACGCTTCGTCCTGATCAATCGCGGCTTCGTGCCTTACGATCTGAAGGACGCCGCCAAGCGCGCCAAGGGACAGGTGGCTGGCAGTGTGACGGTCACCGGGCTGGCCCGCAACCCGCTGCCGGGCAAGCCGTCGATGATGCTTCCCGACAACGACGTGGCGAAGAACATCTTCTACTGGAAGGACCGCGACGTGATGGCTGCAAGCGCCGGTCTGCCGGCGGGCGCCGCGCTGGTGCCGATCTTCATCGACGCAGACAAGACGCCAAACCCAGGCGGCTTGCCGGTTGGCGGCGTCACCATCATCGACCTCCCGAACAGCCATCTCCAATATGCGATGACTTGGTACGGGCTTGCCGCGGCGCTCGCAGCCGTGCTCATCCTGCGGCTTCGCCGTCCCGCGAAAGACGAATGAACGCGGCTGATGCCCCCTTTCAACCGATGCCCTTGACAGGGCAGGGGTGCGCACTTCATTTCGGCTTTGATCAACCGGCCCGGATTTAATGCTTCAGACAACCACCAAACCACCTCTGACGATCCGGCTCTGCCAGCCGCGCGGTTTTTGCGCCGGTGTCGACCGTGCCATCCAGATCGTCGTGCTGGCGCTGAAGAAATATGGCGCGCCGGTCTATGTCCGCCATGAGATCGTGCACAACCGCTACGTCGTCGAGGGGCTGCAAAGCCTTGGCGCCGTCTTCATCGAGGAACTCTCCGAGATACCGGCCGAACATCGGCAGTCGCCCGTCGTGTTCTCGGCGCATGGCGTGCCGAAATCGGTGCCGGCGGATGCGAAGGCGCGCAATCTCTTCTATCTCGATGCCACCTGCCCGCTGGTGTCGAAGGTCCACAAGCAGGCGATGCGCCATCAGCGGCTCGGCCGCCATGTGCTGTTGATTGGTCACGCCGGTCATCCCGAAGTGATCGGCACCATGGGCCAACTGCCGGACGGAGCGGTGACGCTGATCGAAACCGAAGCCGATGCCGCAAAGCTCTCGCCCGCCGATCCGCAGGCGCTCGGCTTCGTTACCCAGACCACATTGTCTGTCGAGGACACCGCCGGCATCATCCGCGCCTTGCAGGATCGCTTTCCGGCGCTGCAGGCACCAGCGGCGGAATCGATCTGCTATGCCACCACCAACCGCCAGGAAGCCGTCAAGGACACCGCGCCGGGCGCCGATCTCTATCTGATCGTCGGCGCCCCCAATTCCTCCAATTCGCGACGCCTTGTCGAAGTGGCGGAGCGTGCGGGCGCTACGATGTCGCTTCTCGTGCAGCGCGCCGCCGAGATTCCGTGGAATGACATCGGCAACATTTCGACGCTTG
>NZ_RZPH01000529.1:0-4127 GCF_004022825.1 Mesorhizobium sp. M7A.F.Ca.CA.004.04.2.1 | reverse complement strand
CCGCGTCCGCCGACTAGTCATGGCGCAGGTCCGGCAGATCGCCATAGAGCCAGTCGTCCTCGAGGTCGATGTGGCAGCCATGGCTGGCGGACAGGAAAGCTTCGCGCACCGGTGCCGGCAAAGCCTGATCGGCGCCGATCTCATGGCGGGCCCGCATGTCGGAAAGCTGGTAGCTGCGCCATGTCCAGTGCGCGGCGGTGGCGTCCCTGGTTCGCACGCCCTCAGCGGTGAAATGATAGATGAAGAACAATCCGTGCTCGTCGGGCAGGTAGGGCGACAGGTCGGTGCCTTCCGGGGCGAGAGTGATATCCATGGGCGGTGCCAGATGCATGTTCCGAAATGGCACCGCACGGCGGCTGCCTGGCCTTGATTTCTAGCACGAGCGAACCCGGTTCGGTGTGACGGTTTCTTGACAGCCGATCACGGTCTGTCGATCACCCACGTCAATCCGGTGGTGACGCCTTCGCCACCCCGGATTGTGCCCCGGTCAGTGCTTCGGGCCGAAGCCGGGGTAGGGCTTGAGGGGCACGATTGCGGCAATGTCCATCATGCCGGCCTTGACCAGCGGCAAGGTGGCGAGATGGCCGCGAACCTCTGCATCATCGGCGGCTTCGAGCATCATGCCGCTGCCCGGGATGTCGCCTCGGTTCCACACCTGGCGTACCGCGCCTTCGGCATAGAGCGTGCGCCGCTGTTCGGCTTCGCCGGGCAGAAGCGGAGCGAAATCGGCATCGGCAAATTTTTCGGTGTTGCGGGTGAGAAGGGCAAAGAACTGCATGGCGGTCTGCTTTGGTTGGATGGCCGAACTATCGCTCCCGCTGGTCAGACTGTCTAAGACTGGTTAGGCTAAAGTTGAGACCTCGGGGGACTGGAGCCTGGAGAAAAAATGTTCGACCTGCGCCAGATCAGGTATTTCGTCACCGTCGCCGAAACCGGCAATGTCGGGCGCGCCGCCGAGATGCTGCATATTTCCCAGTCGCCACTCAGCCGGCAGATCATCCAGCTCGAGGAGCAGTTGGGTGTTTCCCTCTTTGAAAGATCGAAGCAGCGGGTCCATCTCAACGCCGAGGGGCGCGCCTTCCTCACCGAGGCCCGCGCCCTGCTGTCCAGTGCGCGACGTTTGGAGGAGTTCGGCCGAAACCTGGCCAGCGGCGCCGTCGGTCGGCTCGCCATCGGCTATGTCGAAGGCGCCGTTCATGCCGGGCTTGTCGCCGGGATGCTGCGCCAGTTCCGTCGCGACCGGCCGGATTTCCACTTGCAACTGAGAAGCCTGCGTTCGGCGGCGCAGTTGGAAGGGCTACGGCAGCGGTCGCTGGATCTGGGCTTTGTCTACTCGCCGCCACCTGATGACGACCCGGATGTCGCCGCCATGGCGCTGCGGCATGAGCCGCTGGTGCTGGCGATCCCCGAAGATGATCCGCTTGTTCAAATACCAGAGGTTGGGCCGCATCACCTTGACGGTCGCACCTGGATCACCGTCGTGCGCCAGCCGGACGACACCAATCGCGGCCAGTTCCTTGCCGCCTGCGCCAAAGCCGGCTTTTTGCCCGACATCGCCTATGAAACGGCGGATCCGCTAACCTCGCTTGGCCTTGTCAGCGCAGGTCTCGGCCTGGCGACGGTGCAAGCCAGCCTGCGTTCCGCTGCGCCGCCGCGGATCGTGTTTCGCGACCTGCCGTGGTTCGACCGCACGGTTTCACTCCATCTCGCCTGGCGGCGTCAAGACCGGCGGGCGGTGATTGCCGATTTGCGGCAGGCTGCGGAGGAAGAGGGCAGTAGGGCAGTAGGGCAGTAGGGCAGTAGGGCAGGACACTCCAGGCAATTCACATACTGCCTTACTGCCGTATTTTCTTACTCCCCTACATTTTGTCGATCACCGACTGCACGCCCTCGGTCGGAGCATCGACGGACGATCCTGCCACCATGATGGCGGCGACGATCGCTTCAGGGTCGTCGACGACCAGCGGCTTGACCCGCTGTGCGGTGTGGATGAAGCCTTCGGCGGCCATGTGATCGAGCAACGCCAGCATCGGATCCCAAAATCCTTTGACATTGGCGAAGACGATCGGCTTGCGATGATGGCCAAGCTGCCCCCAGGTCATGATCTCGACGATCTCCTCGACCGTGCCGATCCCGCCCGGCAGCGCCACAAAGGCGTCGGATTTCTCGAACATCCTGTGCTTGCGCTCGTGCATGTTGTCGGTGATGAAGAGTTCATCGAGCCGGTCAAGCGCGGTTTCGCTCGCTTCCTTGTTGATCAGGAAGCGCGGAATGATGCCCGTTACCTTGCCGCCGGCCTTGAGCGCGCCTTCGGCGACAGCACCCATAATGCCCTTGGTGCCGCCGCCATAGACCAGCCGCAGTCCCGCTTTGGCAATCGAGCGTCCGAGCAGGTGTCCGGCCTTGATATAGGTTTCATCGCGGCCCGGAGACGAGCCGCAATAGACGCAGACGGATCGAATCGTGTTCATGCCGATGATTGGTGATTGGGTCTGAAAGCCGGGTCAAGCCCCAAGAGTTAACAAGTCCGGGCTTTTTCTTGTCGGTATTGGTAAAACAGGCTAGACCGGCGTTAGGTGGCTAAGGGGTAGGGAAGTATGGCGATTAATCCACTGAAGGCGTTTCTGTTCGCGGCGGGTGGGACCGTCGCGGCCGCGGGAACCGCCTATGTATCGGGCGCACTCGACCCGTATCTCAATCCCACGCCGCCGGCGCAAGTGGCGGCGCAGACGCCGCCCGCAGCGCCAAAATCGGCCGATCCCGGCACCGAAGCGCGGCTGCCCGCCGCGGAGGTCCCTGCGGCTCCCGCCGCGGTGCCCCAGGCAACGGCACCGTCCGCACCGGCCGCGGACGCGGCGGCGCCGGCTGCGGCCGGTCCGGTCGCACCGTCCTTCGATGTCGTGCGCGTCGAAAGCAATGGCTCGATTGTCGTCGCCGGCAATGCGGCGCCCAACGCCAAGGTCGAGATCCTCAACGGCTCGACGGTGCTTGGCTCGACGGTCGCTGGTCCCGATGGCGCCTTCGTTATCATTCTCGACGATCCGCTGAAGCCCGGTGATTATACGATCGCGCTGCGCGCGACCACGGGCGATGTCGTAACGCCCTCGGTGCAGACCGCCGTGGTTTCGGTTCCCAAGGATGCGGCCGGCCAGGTGCTGGCCATGGTCGAGGAGCCGGGCAAGCCGGCCGAATTGCTGACCGTTCCCGCGCCCGCGGCAAAGCCGGCTGCTCAGGCCACCGCGCCGGCTGCTCCCGCAGCCGAAGCGCCCGCAACTGCTCCGGCACCAGCCGCCCCAGCACCTGCCGTGGTGGAAGCAGCACCGGCTCCTGCGCCGGCGACGCCGCCCGTTGCAGGCGTGACCGAGCCCAAGATCGTCGTCGAGGCGGTCGAGATCGACGGCAGCAAGATCTTTGTCGCCGGTCTCGCCGATGCCGGCCGCAAGGTGCGCGCCTATGCCAACGACATCCTGCTCGGTGATGCGCAAACGTCGACGGATGGTCATTTCCTGGTCGAGGCGGCGCGCGACATTCCGGTCGGCAGCTACACAATACGTGTCGACGGCCTCGATACCGACGGTGTGACAGTTGTGGCCCGCGCAGCCGTGCCGTTCGAGCGCGAGCCGGGCGAAGCGGTCGCCGCCGTGGCACCCTCGGCGCCGAAGCCCGTTCAGCCCAAGCCGGCCGCACCTGCCGCCGCCGAGGCGCCGGCCGCGGCCGGGACGGCTCCGGCCGCCACGCCTGCTCCCGCCACCGAGGCTCCGGCCGTTGTGGCGGAGGCGACGCCGCCGAGCGACGTGCCCGAGACCGTGGCGCCCAAGCTTGAACATGCCGACGGCGCCGTCATCATCCGCCGCAACGACACGCTGTGGCGGATCTCGCGGCGCGTCTATGGCCATGGCGTGCGCTTCTCGACCATCTACCTCGCCAACCAAGACCAGATCAGCGATCCCGACCGCATCTGGCCGGGGCAGGTGTTCAAGGTCCCGGAAAAGTCGAAGGAAGGCGAAGCCGCCGACCTCAAGGCGATGGGCGAGCAGGCAACGACAGCGCCGGCCAAGACGCAGTAGGGTTGGCGATTGGCCAATCTCCCTCCTTGAGGGGGAGGTGGCAGGCCAGAGGGGTCGTCG
>NZ_RZPH01000528.1:0-4130 GCF_004022825.1 Mesorhizobium sp. M7A.F.Ca.CA.004.04.2.1 | reverse complement strand
TCTCTACCGTTCGCGCCCGGCACTGCATGGCCGTGATTGTGAGCCGGAAGGGTTTTCCTGGCTGATCGTCGATGACAGCCAGAATTCGGTTTTTGCCTGGCTGCGCAGCGCACCGGGCGGCAGCCCGGTGGCCGTCATTTCCAATTTCACGCCGGTGCCGCGTGACAATTATCGCGTGCCGTTGCCGAAATCAGGCAAATGGCGCGAGATCATCAACACCGACGCTTCGGAATATGGCGGTTCCGGCAAGGGCAATGGCGGCATGGTCGAGGCGCGGGCGGAGGGAGGAAACATCTCAGCGACGATGCTTTTGCCGCCGCTGTCGACGATCATGCTTGAACTCGTTGCCGACTGAGCCATGTCGATATCGAGTAACTTGGGAGGGTAGAAATGGCAGACTTGAAACGGACCCAGCCGCTGGCGCGCGATGCCATGGCCTATGTATTGGCCGGCGGCCGTGGGAGCCGCCTCAAGGAACTGACCGATCGGCGTGCCAAGCCGGCCGTCTATTTCGGCGGCAAGACGCGCATCATCGATTTCGCGCTCTCCAACGCGCTTAACTCCGGCATTCGACGCCTCGGCGTCGCCACCCAGTACAAGGCACATTCGCTGATCCGCCATCTGCAGCGCGGCTGGAACTTCCTGCGCCCTGAACGAAACGAGAGTTTCGACATCCTGCCGGCCAGCCAGCGCGTCTCGGAAACGCAGTGGTATGAAGGCACCGCCGATGCCGTCTATCAGAACATCGACATCATTGAGGCCTACGGCCCCGAATACATGGTCATCCTGGCCGGCGACCACATCTACAAGATGGACTACGAGATGATGCTTCGCCAGCACGTCGACGCCAATGCCGACGTCACCGTCGGCTGCCTCGAAGTGCCGCGCATGGAAGCCACCGGCTTCGGCGTCATGCATGTCGATGCCAAGGACAACATCATCGCCTTCGTCGAAAAACCCGCCGATCCGCCCGGCATTCCCGATAAGCCGGAATTCGCGCTGGCTTCGATGGGCATCTACGTCTTCAAGACCAAATTCCTGATGGAGCAGTTGCGCCGCGATGCGGCCGAGGCGGGCTCAAGCCGCGACTTCGGCAAGGACATCATCCCCTATATCGTCCAGCACGGTAAGGCGATCGCGCATCGCTTCGCTAAATCCTGCGTCCGCTCGACCGCCGAGAACGAAGCCTACTGGCGCGACGTCGGAACGGTCGATGCCTATTGGGAAGCCAATATCGACCTGACCGATATCACGCCCGAGCTCGATCTCTACGACCGCGACTGGCCGATCTGGACCTATGCCGAATTGAAGCCGCCGGCAAAGTTCGTGCATGACGAGGATGGCCGCCGCGGTTCGGCTGTGTCTTCGCTTGTCTCGGGCGATTGCATCGTCTCGGGGGCTTCGCTGAAAAAAAGCCTGATCTTCACCGGCGCGCGCATCAATTCCTATTCGACGCTGGAAGAAGTCGTCATGCTGCCCGACGTTCATGTCGGCCGGAACGCAAAGTTGAAGCGCGTGGTCATCGACCATGGTGTTAGGATACCGGAAGGGCTGGTGGTCGGCGAAGATCCTATTCTCGACGCCAAGCGCTTCCGCGTTTCCGAAAAGGGCATCTGCCTGGTCACGCAGGACATGATCGACAAGTTAGGGCTCTAACGCATGCAGGTTCTGTCGGTCACGCCCGAGATCTTTCCGCTGATCAAGACCGGAGGGCTTGCCGACGTGACCGGCGCGCTGCCCATCGCCTTGGCGGCCAAGGGCGTGACCGTGCGCACGCTCATCCCGGGCTTTCCGACCGTCATGGCCGCCTTCAAGAAGAAGCGGGCGGTTCTGCAATATCCCTTGCTGCAGGGCGGCAAGGCCTCCGTCCATTCAGTCCAACTCGCCGGGCTCGAACTGTTCGTGCTCGATGCGCCGCATCTGTTCGACCGTCCCGGCGGTCCCTACGGCAATGCCACCGGCGTGGACTGGCCAGACAACTGGCGGCGCTTCGCAGCACTAAGCCAGGTCGGCGGCGATATCGCCGGCGGCGCCATCTCGGGCTACCAGCCCGACATCGTCCATGCCCATGACTGGCAGTCTGCGATGACCCTGGCCTACATGCGCTACGGCAAGGCAGTTGGCATTCCCTCGATGATGACCGTCCACAATCTCGCCTTCCAGGGCCAGTTCGGCGCCGGCATCTTCGGTGAACTCGGCTTGCCGGCGGCGGCGATGGCGCTCGACGGCGTCGAATATTATGGTGGTGTCGGCTTCCTCAAGGCTGGCCTGCAGGCCGCCTGGGCGATCACCACGGTCAGCCCGACCTACGCGCAGGAGATCCGCTCGGCGGAATTCGGCATGGGTCTCGACGGCCTCATCAACATGCGCTCCAGCGATCTCTATGGCATCGTCAACGGCATCGACACCGGCATCTGGGATCCGGAAACCGACAAGCATCTGGTATCCCCCTACAAGGCGAGCACACTGAAGGCGCGCGCGCCCAACAGGACTGCCGTGGAGGACCGCTTCAGTCTTGAGCGTGACGACAGCCCGATCGTCTGCGTGGTCAGCCGGCTGACCTGGCAGAAGGGGATGGACATACTGGCGCTGGTGATCGACGGCATCGTTGCCACTGGCGCGCGGCTGGCCATCCTAGGATCGGGCGATGCTGGTCTCGAAGGCGCGCTGCTTGCCGCTGCCGCCCGGCATCGCGGCCGTATCGGTGTGGTCGTCGGCTACGATGAGGGGCTGTCGCACATCATGCAGGGTGGCTGTGACGCCATCGTCATCCCCTCGCGCTTCGAACCGTGCGGGCTGACGCAGCTTTACGGCCTGCGCTATGGCTGCGTGCCGGTGGTCGCGCGCACCGGGGGCCTCGCCGATACGGTCATCGACGCCAATGAGGCCGCCGTCTCTGCCGGTGTCGCCACCGGCCTCCAGTTCGCGCCCAACAATGGCGGTGCCTTGCTGCACGCCATCCGCCGCCTCGTCGACGCCCATGCCAGTCCGACGGTCTGGGAATCGCTGCAGCGCCAGGGCATGAAGGCCGATGTGTCGTGGGACAAGAGCGCCGAAAAATATGTCGAACTCTATCGCTCGCTACTTTCGAAAAGGGTTGCCTGAAGCATGATACGGACCGTCCCCACCAAGCCTTATTCCGACCAGAGGCCCGGCACGTCGGGCCTGCGCAAGAAGGTGCCTGTCTTTCAGCAGGAGCACTATGCCGAGAATTTCATCCAGTCGATCTTCGACGCGCTCGACGGTTTCAAGGGCAAGACCCTGGTGATTGGCGGTGACGGCCGGTTCTACAATCGCGAGGTCATCCAGAAGGCCATCGCCATGGCCGCCGCCAACGGCTTCGGCAAGGTGATGGTCGGGCAGGGCGGCATCCTGTCGACGCCGGCCGCCTCGCATGTCATCCGCAAGTACAAGACCTTTGGCGGCATCATCCTGTCGGCCAGCCATAATCCCGGCGGCCCGCATGAGGATTTCGGCATCAAGTACAATGCCGGCAATGGCGGCCCGGCGCCGGAAAAGCTGACCGACGCGATGTTCGAGAAAACCAAGACAATCTCAAGCTTCAAGATCGCCGATATCGATCCGATCGACATCGACACAACAGGCACGGTCAAGGCCGCCGGCATGACGGTCGAGATCATCGACCCGGTCGCCGACTATGCCGAACTGATGGAAAGCCTGTTCGATTTCGATGCCCTGCGCAAACTGTTCAAATCCGGCTTCCGCATGCGCTTCGACGCCATGCACGCGGTGACCGGCCCCTACGCCAAGGAGATCCTGGAGAACCGGCTTGGCGCGCCCAACGGCACCTGCCGCAATTTCAAGCCGCTGCCGGATTTCGGCGGCCATCACCCGGATCCGAACCTCGTCCATGCCAAGCACCTCTATGACGAGATGATGGGACCGGACGCGCCGGATTTCGGCGCTGCCTCGGATGGCGACGGCGACCGCAATCTGATCATCGGCAAGGGCATTTTCGTCACCCCGTCGGATTCAGTTGCCATGCTCGCCGCCAATGCCCGCCTGGCGCCCGGCTACAAGGCCGGTTTGAAGGGTATCGCCCGCTCGATGCCGACCAGTGGCGCTGCCGACCGCGTCGCTGAAAAACTCGGCATCGCCCTCTATGAGAC
>NZ_RZPH01000527.1:0-4131 GCF_004022825.1 Mesorhizobium sp. M7A.F.Ca.CA.004.04.2.1 | reverse complement strand
GGCCGAGGATTTCGCCGGCATGTACATCCAGGCTGACGCCGTCGAGTTCGCGCCCAACGGCGACCTCGCAGGCTTCGAAGACAACAGGACCCCGTCGCGGCTTGCCTGGATCTTTCGGCGGCCGCGGCGGATAGATGCTTTTCGCGAGTTCGCGCCCCACCATGCGGCGATGAATTTCATTGGGCTCGATCTCGGCCCTGCGATAGGTTCCGACATATTGCCCGTCTTTCAGGATCGTCAATTCATCCGCGACGGCAAGCACCTCGTCGAGATGATGAGAGACGAAGGCTACGGTCATCCCCTGCCCTTTGAGTTCGCTGATGACGCCAAGGACAGCCTGAACCTCTCGATGATCGAGATAGGCGGTGGATTCGTCGAGAAGGAGGATTTTCGGATTTGTAGACAGCGCTCGGGCGATCTCGATGCATTTCAGCTCGCCGAGATTGAGGCTGCCTATGTCGGCAGAGACCGATATTTGCGCGCCAATCCGTTCGAGGATCGCTTGCGCCGCCAATTCCATACGCCTGCGATCGACAAAACCGAGAGAGCCGGCGAACTGTCGCAGACGATCGATGAAGATGTTTTCGGCAACGGTCAGCGAACGGTTGATCGTGATTTCCTGGTATACAAGCGACACGCCAAGGGCCGCCGCACCGATAACACTTGGTGGGGCATATCTTGCGTCATCCAACGTCATAACGCCGCTGTCAGGCCGTTCCGCGCCAGCGAGCATACGCAAGGTCGTCGATTTGCCGGCTCCATTTTCGCCGACGATGGCGTGAACCATACCGGGCCGAAGCACCACCGATACGCCATCCACGGCGCGTGTCTGGCCGTAGCTCTTGCGCAGGTCGCTCGCAGTCAGTGTCATGAATTGAATACGCCCAAATGCCAGGCAGGTCCTGCCCGCAACCGTGGGATTGCAGGCAGGTCCAACCGTACGTTCAGTTGCTATATTGCATCTCGAAAACGGCTGGCTTGGCATCCTTGTTGTAGAAGCGGGAGTGCTGCCTGAAATCATATGTCGGCACGCCGCCAGGAAAGTCCTTCTCGAACTGCGCGACGCGATCCTTGGTCAGCGGCAGCAGCTTCAGCTTGACATTGTCGGCGCCCGCGGGAACCGGAATACCCTTGATCTGATCGAAAAGCGCGACAAGGGCGAAGCCGCCCTGAAGCCAATGACCGCCAATATCGAAAAGCAGGTCGCCGGACTTTACCGCATCGACATTCTCAGGGTTGAGATCCATTCCGACGACCATAACGTCCTTGCCGGGCGCTTTCCCGTGATTCTTGAGAGCAGCCATCACGCCGGTCGCAGTGCCGCCGTTCGCAGCCCAGACGCCGGTGATGTCCGGATTGCCCTGGAAGAGCGATTCAAACGCGGTCTGTGACGTATCACGGACGAAATTGCCATCGACTTCGCCGGCGACGCGCACATCGGGCGCTTCCTTGAGAGCGTCTTCCAGCCCCTTGCGACGATCGATGGCGACCGAGGTGCCGGCGGTGCCGTTCACCACGCCGATCACTTTCTTGCCATCCGACCCCGGCTTGATCGCTGCGAACAGCGCCTTGGCCATTTGGTATCCGGCGCCTTCATCGCTCGGCCCGATAAAGGCGATGTAATTGGGGAAACGCTCGGTTTGAGGCGAAAAATCCGGGTAGCTGTCGGTGAGAACGACCGGTATCTCGGCTTCCTTCGCCAAGGTAAGCCCACGAGCGGCAGTGGCCCAATAGGGTGTGAAAACAATGCCGTCAACTTTCTGGGCCACCAGGTCCTCAAGCGACTTGACCATCTGGTCGGGCTTGTTGTCGGCATTGAGCACGACGAGCTTTACCCCAAGCTCATCCGCTCCCTTCTTCATGAAGGCGACATAGCTGTTCCAGAATTGCGCATCCAGGGTCGGCACGACAACGCCGACCGTGGGTTCATCGGCAGCGACAGCCGCCGTTGACAAGACGGCCGCAGCAGCGGCGCCGACAAGGGCCGATTTCAGCTTCGACAAGAAAGACATGGTTCCTCCAACCCGGTTCGCAACAGAGCCAAGCGCTCTGAATCGCTGACTTAATTTCCCATTTTTTGACAAGAACTGCGCACTTGTCAGCGCCAATTGACGACGATTGACGATCATCGCTTATCACATATGGTCAAAATCAGTCAAAATAATTCTAATGAGGCCAAAAGCGATTGGAATTCGCTCATCGCCATAACAAACCAGTGGGCTCGCCGAATGGATTCGTGATATTCGCGATGCTGGGCTCGCCATGATTCCGGCGAGCGTGTTGCTGCACTGTGCGGAGATAGGAACGTGGCAAGGAATGTTCGAAAATCAACGGTGGAAGATATGGCGCCGTCAGCGTCCGCCGGGTCATGGGAAGACGATGGCGGGCGTGGACGGGTCGATCTGATCCCAGCCAAGCGCCATGCTTTCATTCTCGAATGCCTTAAACGGGAAGGAACCGTTGGCGTTCAGGAACTCATCGATCTCATCGGCGCGTCACCTTCGACCATCCGGCGCGACCTCGAGACACTGGAACGGCAGGGAGCATTGGAGCGAACGCATGGCGGAGCAATGCTTCAACGCACGGAACTCGCCACCTTCGAGCCGGATCTCGCCACTGCCGCACACTTCGCCAGGGCTGAGAAGGAGGCCATAGGTGCGGCCATGATGTCGGAACTTCGCCCCGGCCAGAGTGTCATTTTCGACGCAAGCACGACTGTTCTGGAAGTCGCCCGCGCCATCGCGGCTGCACCCATTGCGCTTACTGCCGTCACCAACAGTCTGGCGATCGCGCAGATACTCGCAACCGTGCCGGGAGTACGCCTCGTCATGCTTGGAGGCACCTGCAAGCCGGGTTCCCTAACTCTGGTTGGCCAGCCTGGCGAGAATTTCCTGCGCACCATCCACGCCGATGTGGCAATTCTGGGCACGCATGCCATCACCGGGGACATGCTCACGGAGACCTCGCTCGAGGTCGCGGCGATGAAGCAGGCGATGATCGCCGCGGCACGCCGGGTGGTCGTGCTTGCCGACAATTCCAAATTCACCACTCCCAATTTCTGCACCATCTGCCGCCTGTCCGACATCCACCAGGTCATTACCGATGACGGCATCGATCAGGCCAACCTCACCAATCTTCGGACGCTCGATGTGAACGTCCGCGTCGTGCGCGTCAGCCGTCCGGGTTCTTCAGTTGAGCGCTCTTGAGACTGTCGATATCCGGATCATCGCGGACGACCTGACTGGCGCTCTGGACAGCGCGGTTTGCTTCGCCTCGCCAGGCCACGGTGTCGGCGTGAGCTGGCAACTGGATCGTGCGCTCTCGGGGCGTTTGGCTGTCGATATCGCCACACGTGAGGGTGCCGAGACAACCGCCGTCGCGAGACATTCGAGGTACGCGCCGTGGCTTGCCGCCGGACAACTGAGTTTCAAGAAGATCGACAGCCTTCTGCGCGGTCACGTCATCGCCGAAATACAAGCCTGCATCGTCGAGGGTGGGTACCAGCGCGTTGTTCTGGCACCCGCGTTCCCCTTTCAGGGCCGCGTTACACGTCTTGGGCGTCAATGGCGGCTCGACCGGTCCGAAATGGTAGGTCCCGACATCGTCGCCGGCCTGGGTCAGCGCTTTTCGTCTGGCCGGTCGGTACCGGGCGCGCGGCCGGTTCATTTCATCACACTCTACGACGCCGAAACGGACAAGGACCTGGACGAAATCGTTGCAACGGCGAGCGCGCCGCGGACACTCTGGGTTGGTACGGGCGGCCTGGCTGCAGCGCTGGCACGGCACGTGGGCACGCCACGCATGCCTATTCCGGCATTGCCCGCCCCGTTCCTTGGCCTTGTCGGCACAAATCACGAAGTCACGACGGCGCAGGTGGCCTGCTTTTCCGCCAGCCATGCGGACGCGCATATCGTCGTGGAACGCGACATCGACAAAGCGAAAAGGGATTTGGCGAAACGGATCATGAGAGGCGCGCCATCGGTTGTCACCGTCGCTGCATCGGGTGATCGCCACGCGGTGGCGGATCATATCGGCAAGGTGTTTGCCTCGCTTCTCGACGGCTTGCCACTGCCCGGAACGCTGCTCGTCACCGGCGGTGAAACATTGCGATCGGTGTGCTCCAGCCTGGGC
>NZ_RZPH01000526.1:0-4137 GCF_004022825.1 Mesorhizobium sp. M7A.F.Ca.CA.004.04.2.1 | reverse complement strand
GGCCTGAGGCCGACTCGACACTGTTGGTGCGCGAAACCGTGGCGCCGGTCGTGTCGCCCGAATTCCTCGCCGGCCGCGCCATCGCCTCACCGGCCGATATCGGCCGCCTGCCGCTGCTGCACATGGCGACGCGTCCTGGCGCCTGGACCGAATGGTTCGAGCATCAGGGCCTGAGCGCGCCGACCGGGCCCGGCATGCAGTTCGAGCAGTTCGGCACCGCCGCCCAGGCCTGCATGGCGGGGCTCGGCGTGGCGCTGCTGCCGCTGATCCTCATTGCAGGTGAATTGCAGCGCGGCCAGCTGGTGCCGGCGCCAGGCCGGCCCATGCAAAGCCGCAGCGCCTACTATCTCGTCGTCCCACACGACAAGCGAGGCCATCCGCCAGTCGCCAGTTTTCGCGACTGGCTGCTGGGCCAGGTCGAGAAGGAGCCGGCCGTTCTGGCGTGGTAGCTACTTCCGCTTCAGCGCATCCGCCAAGGCAGCACCGAATGCGCCTTGCTGTGCCGGCCGCTCCGGCTGGCGTTGCTGCGGTGCCGGCGAACGTGGTGCCGGCCTGCCGCCACCATTGTCGCGTGGCCCGCCACGCGGTGCGCCACCCTCGCCGCCATCCTTGCGCATGGAAAGCGCGATGCGCTTGCGCTTGATGTCGACGTCGACGACCCGCACCTTGACCACATCGCCGGCCTTGACCACCTCATGCGCGTCCTTGATGAACCGGTCGGCCAGTTGCGAGACATGCACCAGCCCGTCCTGATGCACTCCGATATCGACAAAGGCGCCGAAGGCGGCCACATTGGTGACCGTGCCTTCGAGCAGCATGCCGGGCTTCAGATCCTTGATGTCGTCGATGCCGTCGGCGAAGGTCGCCGTCTTGAAGCCCGGGCGCGGGTCGCGGCCCGGTTTTTCCAGCTCCGCCAGGATGTCGCGCACCGTCGGCAGGCCGAAACGCTCGTCGACGAAGACGCGCGGGTCGAGTGCCTTCAGCGCGGCACTATCGCCCATCAACGACCGCACATCGCGCCCGCAGGCGGCGACGATCTTCTTCGCCACGCCGTAAGCTTCCGGATGCACAGAGGAGGCATCGAGCGGTTCGCTGCCATTGGCGATGCGCAGGAAACCGGCGGATTGTTCGAAGGCCCGAGGTCCGAGCCGCGGCACCTTGAGCAGATCTTTCCGGCTGGCGAAGGGCCCGGTCGCATCGCGATGGGCGACGATCGCGTCGGCCAGAGACGCGCCGAGACCTGAAACGCGCGCCAGCAGTGGCGCCGAGGCGGTGTTGAGATCGACGCCGACGGCGTTGACCGCGTCTTCCACCACCGCCTCCAACGAGCGGCCGAGACGGTACTGGTCGACATCGTGCTGGTACTGGCCGACGCCGATCGATTTGGGCTCGATCTTGACCAGTTCTGCCAGCGGATCCTGCAGCCGCCGGGCAATCGAGACGGCACCGCGCAACGACACGTCGAGGCCGGGGAATTCCGCCGCCGCCGTCGCCGATGCCGAATAGACCGAGGCGCCGGCCTCGCTGACGATCACCTTCAGGGGCTTCGGACCACCATCCGCCGGCATGTCGGACAGCATGTCGGCGACCAGCTTTTCCGTCTCGCGGCTGCCGGTGCCGTTGCCGATCGAAATCAGCTCGACCTTGTGCAGCCGGATGAGCTTGGCGAGCTCCGCCTGCGTGCCGCGCACATCATTCCTGGGCGGGAACGGGTAGACGGTCGTCGTGGTCAGCACCTTGCCAGTGCCGTCGACCACCGCCACCTTGACGCCGGTGCGGATGCCGGGGTCGAGCCCCATAGTGGCGCGCGAACCGGCGGGCGCCGCCAGCAGCAAATCCTTGAGGTTACGGGCGAACACATGGATCGCCTCTTCCTCGGCCCGCTCGCGCAGGTCGCGCATCAAATCGAGAGTCAGGTGCAGCGACAGTTTTATCCGCCAGGTCCAGCCCGCCACCTCCATCAGCCAGCGGTCACCCGGCAGGCTGCCTCCGATGGCATAGGCATTGGCGATCATCCGCTCGACCGGCTTCACCGGCGACGTATCATCGGCATCGACCTCGATGTCGAGCGAAAGCACCTCCTCGTTGCGGCCACGCAGCATCGCCAGCGCGCGATGGCTCGGCACATTTGCCCAGCGCTCGACATGGTCGAAATAGTCGGAGAATTTCGCACCGGCTTCCTGCTTGCCGTCGACCACCCTGGCGCGCATGAAGGCGCGCTCCTTCATGTAGCTGCGCAATTTTCCGACCAGATCGGCATTCTCGGCGAATTGTTCCGACAGGATGTCGCGCGCCCCTTCGAGCGCTGCCTTGGTATCGGCCACCTCTTCGCTGACATAGGCCAGTGCCAGTTCGGCAGGCACCAATGAGCGGTTCGCCAAGATGGCTTCGGCCAGCGGCCCCAGCCCGCGCTCCCTGGCGATCTCGGCCTTGGTCCGGCGCTTGGGCTTGTAGGGCAGGTAGATGTCCTCAAGTTCCGCCTTGGTGCTGGCGGCGACGATCTTGCCTTCAAGCTCCTCGGTCAGCTTGCCCTGTTCGCGGATCGAGCCAAGGATGCTGTCGCGGCGCGCATCGAGCTCACGCAGATAGGCAAGGCGTTCGGCAAGATCGCGCAATTGCGTGTCGTCGAGCCCGCCGGTGACTTCCTTGCGGTAGCGCGCCACGAACGGCACTGTCGCGCCCTCATCGAGCAGTTCAATCGCCGCGGCCGCCTGTTCGGGCCGCGCGCTGATCTCGGCCGCGATGATGGCTGCAATGCGCTTGATGTCGGATGCCATGTCGTACCTGCTCTCGTCCAAAGAGCGGCGACCATAGGCGCAGACGTCCGGTCCGCCAACCGCCGCGTTTCCATGAGCCCGGCGGGTCCACAGGAAAGCGCGCGCTAATGTGGCGGCCAAGCGAGGATCAGACCATCCGGCTCAGCGCCTCGAAGAAGGCGACGATCTCGACATCGAGCGGATCGTCGACCGGCTCGGGCTGCGACGACATCTTGGCGATCACCACTTTGGTCCTGGGATCGACATACAGCCACTGGCCATGAATGCCGATGCCGCAATAGGCGCCGTTCGGCAAGCCCGTCTGGTACCATTTGTTGCGATAGCGGCCCTTCGGGAACAGCGGCTGCATCGCGCCGCGCTGCCAAGCGTCGGAACTGCCGCCGCTAGCAACCGTATCGCGCACCCAGGCTTCCGGCACGATGCGGCGGCCATTGGCCACCCCGCCTTGCCGCATCATCTCGCCAACACGCGCCAGGTCGCGCGGCGTCACCGAAATACCGCCGGCCGTGCGCGCCGTGCCTTCCATGTCGACGCCGATCGAGGCTTCGCCGACAGCGCCGAGCGGCAGCCACAGCTTCTCGCGCATCAGGTCGGTGAACCGCTGGCCCGACGCGCGCTCGAGCAGCAGTCCGAGCAGGTCGGAATTCGGCGAGCGGTAGCGGAAGGTCTGGCCATGCGGCTCTGCAAGGCGTTGCAAGGTCAAAATGAATTCGCGCAGGCTCTCCGTGCCGCCGCCCGGATTCCACAGCGTGGCGCGACGATAGCGGGCGAAAGCGCTCTCCGGATCGAGATAGGCTTCCTCGAAATCGAGGCTGACGCTCATGTCGAGCACATGCCGCACGCTCGCATCGCCATAGGCCGAGCCGGCGGCTTCAGGGATGTAGGCCGTCACCGGCGCTTCCGGGTCGAATACGCCCTCGCCTTCCAGAATGCCGGCAATGATGGCGGTCAGCGACTTGCTGATCGAAAAGATGATGTGGCGGGCGCCGAAATCCATATGCGGGGCGAACCAGTCGCCGACGATCTTGCCGTCTTTCATCACCGTCAGTGCGTCGGTGCTCGAACGCGCGAGAAATTCAGCCACTGTCTCCGATGTGCCGGCGATCGCGACCTTTTCGCCGAGCAGGCCGCCCATATCGCGCACGGGGGTTTCGACAACGCCCGACGTCGCCGCCACGCGGGCGGTCGGCACCAGTTCGCCGAGGTTCTGGAACGACCACCGGTTGAAGGGGTTCTCGCGCCAGTTGGCGAGCACCACCTGGTTGCGCCGGAAGCCATAGCGGGTCTCGAACACGGTCTTGCCGGTCATGGCGTTTCCTTCCGGGTCGTTTTTTCTTTGTGGGGGCTCAGCGAAGTGCCG
>NZ_RZPH01000525.1:0-4137 GCF_004022825.1 Mesorhizobium sp. M7A.F.Ca.CA.004.04.2.1 | reverse complement strand
TCCTGTGCTCGCGCCGACGTGAAACCGACAAGTGCCGTCGACGTCAAAAGCAGCGCCATCAACGGCGCGCCGGTGCGGTTAAGGTGCCGCCGTGAGAGGGTTTGGCGCTGCGCGGTCATGTCTTCCTACCGGATCGAGGCAACGCTGCAGACGGAAGCTGCGTCCGCCACGCCCTGGCAGAAGGCGGGGCCATCAAGCCGCGGGTCTTCAACCAGCGTTTGCGCATCGCCAGCCACCGGCTGTCCGGTGAAGAAAACCGGAGCCGGCCCGCCAGCAGCATGAGCATCGGCGTTGTACGCGACCGTGCTGGCTGCATCCGGTGCCGGCACGGTGTTGGGCGGCGAGACCACCAGATCGGCACCGACATAGGTCAGTTCATAGTTGGCCGAGAGGGTCAGGCTTCCCTGTTCGATGGCGTAGTTGCCAGGAGGGCTAGCGTGTGTCGCCCCAGTCGAGAGCGCGCCAAGAAACGTATCCCCGTTGACCAACCCCAGACCGCCGATCGAATAGGTGAGTGGCGGATTGGGCATGCCCTGCGGCCGGCTCTGCGCATCCGCCACTATGGTGATCGCCCGCTTGCCGATGCTGAAGTCGGCACCGGCATAGCTGATCTCGTAGTTCGAATTGGCGCTGTCGGTAAGCGTGCCCTGGCCGATCGCGTAAGCTCCGGCGTTCTCTCCCAAAACGCGATCGAGAGCGCCGACCAATCCCACACCACTGCCGAGATCGGTGCTGGTGTAGCCATAGGAGGACGGGTCGGCATCGCCGTAGATCTTGCCCTGGCCCGAATTGGCCGTGACGGTCACGACACGCCTGCCGATGCTGAAATCGGCGCCGACATAGCTGATGTCGTAGTTCGAATTGGCCGCATTGGCGAGTGTGCCCTGCCCGATCTGATAGGCGCCGACATCTTCGCCGGGAGTGCGGTGGAGAGCGCCAACCAGCGCCGCACCACTGCCGAGATCGGTGAAGGTGTAGCCATAGGACGACGGATCGGCATTGCCGTAGGTCTTGCCCTGGCCCGAGCTGGCAGTGACGGTCACGAATCGCTTGCCGATGCTGAAACCGGCGCCGACATAGGTGATGTCGTAGTTGGCGTTGGCCGCATCGGTGAGGGTGCCGCGGCCAATGGCATAGGTCCCGACATTCTCGCCCTCGGCGCGATCAAGCGTGCCGGTCAGCGCTGCGCCGCTGCCGAGATCGGATACTCCGTAGCCGTAAGACAGCGGATCTCCGTCCCCGTAGATCTTGCTCTGGCCCGCATCGGCCGTCACCGTGATCGCGCGCTGCGTCACCGAAAGATCCGCGCCGATATAGCTGATGGCGTAATTTCCGTTGGCAAGCGTGCCTTGGGTGATGCTGTAGCCGCCGACATCGGATGATGCTGCGGCGGTCCTTGCCAACGCACCACTCAGGCTGTCGCCATTGGCGAAATCGCCCGAGGTCAGTTGATAGGTCAGCGTTGGATTGTCATCGCCATAGACACGGCTCTTGGCATCGGCCGTCACCGTAATCGCGCGCGGCGTCACTGACAGGTTTCCGCCGACATAGCTGATCGCGTAGTTGCTGTTGGCGAGCGTGCCCTGCGTGATGCCGTAGCTGCCGACATCGGATGCTGTCGTTGCCGAGGTCGCCAGCGCACCGTTCAGGCTGTCGCCATTGACGAAATTGCCTGCGGTCAGCTGATAGGTCAACGCCGGGTTGGCATCGCCATAAACACGGCTCTTGGCATCGGCCGTCACCGTGATCGCCCGTTTCGTCACCGCCAGATTGGCGCCGGCATAGCTGATCGCATAGTTGCTGTTGGCGAGTGTGCCTTGCGTAATGCTGTAACTGCCGACACCAGATGCTGTCGTGGCCGCTGTTGCGAGCGCGCCGCTCAGGCTGTCGCCATTGACGAAATTGCCCGTGGTCAGCTGATAGGTCAGCGCTGGGTTGGCATCGCCATAGATGCGGCTCTTGGCATCGGCTGTCACCGTGATGGCGCGCTTCGCCACCGACAGATTGGCGCCGACATAGGTGATCGCATAGTTGCCGTTGGCGAGTGTGCCTTGCGTGATGCCGTAGCTGCCGACACTGGATGCCGTCGTAGTTGTTGTTGCCAATGCACCGCTCAGGCTGTCCCCATTGACGAAATTGCCTGATGTCAGCTGATAGGTCAGCGCCGGATTGGCATCGCCATAGGCACGGCTCTTGGCATTCGCCGTCACCGTGATCGCGCGCGGCGTCACCGACAAATTGGCGCCGGCGTAGGTGATCGCATAATTGTTGTTGTTGAGCGTACCCTGCGTGACGCCATAGCTGCCGACACCGGATGCCGTGGTCGCCGATGTCGTCAGCGAACCGCCCAAGCTGTCGCCATTGACAAAACTGCCTGATGTCAGCTGGTAGGTCAGCGACGGATTGGCGTTGCCATAGATACGGCTCTTGGCATCGGCCGTGATCGTGATCGCGCGCTTGGCGATGGCGAAACTGCCGCCGACATAGGTGATGTCGTAGTTCGAATTGTTAGCGTTGGTGATGCTGTTCTGGTTGATGGCGTAAGTGCCGGCACTGTTCCCGGCCGTGCGGTTGAGGGTGCCGACCAGAGCCACGCCGGCGCCGAGATCCGAAACGGTGTACGCATAGGATGACGGATTCGCATCGCCATAGATCTTGCTCTGGCCCGGCGTTACCGTCACCGTTACCGCGCGTTTGCCGATGGTGAGCAGGCCGGTGCTGCTGTAGGCGAAGCCATAGCCGCTCAACGCCGCGAGATTGCCGGCGCCGACGGTGATTGCATAGGATCCTGCTCCGACCTGTGTATTGCCCGGCGGGTTGACGGACGTGACGCTTGGGCCGCCGCTGAAGGTCGTGGCGGCGGTGTCGCCGAGATAGGCGCCGACCGCGCCCGCCTGATAGCCCGCCACTGAATAGGTCACTGCCGGCAGGGCGGTGTCGCCGTAGGTTTTGGTCGCGCTGTTGGACGTAAACGTCAGTGTCGGCTGATAGGCGAAGACATAGCGGTTGCCCGTCGCGCTCACCGCCCCGCCGGCGGTCGTGTTCCAGATGGCGGTGTTGCCGCTGTCGAGATTGCCGAAATTGTTGCCGGTGGGAGCTGCCGTATAGACCAGCCAGCGTCCGCTGGTGGCGGTGACGGCATCGCTGCCGCGACTGTTGATGAATTGTCCTGCGGCTGAGAGCACCGGATCCGTTCCGCTGATCGTCGCACTTGCCGCGATGGTCAGATTGCCCGCCGTCTGAAGCCTTACCGAACCGGTGGTGTTCACCCCGGTCGCCGTAACCCCGCGGGCGGTGGAAGCACTGGCGATCGTCAGGCTTGCGCCATCGCGCAGATCGACGGAACCGGCGTTGCCGGCGACGTTGCCGATCTGGTTGCCGGCGTTGGTCAGGGTGAAGCTACCCGTGCCACCGAGAACCAGCGACGCCGCCGTCAGGCCACTCGTCTGCGTCACCACGCCGTTCGACGACAGCGCCATCGTGCCGGTGCCGACCGACAGCGCCTGGTTGAGGGCGAAGGTGGCTGCTGCGGTTTCAATCTGGCGATTGGCGAAGGACAGGCTGCCGACAGAGGTTGACCCAATAGCCGCGCTATAGGCGCTGCTCAGCGTCGATAGCGAAGCGATCGAGCCATCCGTCTCGTCGAGCCGCCAGTCGCCATAGACGTTGAGGTTCGAGACATTGCTGCCGGACAGGCCGGTCCGGAAGGTCACGCTATTCTTGGCGCCCGAGTCCGCTTCGGCAACGGTGTAAGCGAGCACCGAGTTCGAGACCGCGCCCGCCGGCAGAGCGAGATAGTAGTAGCCGTTGACGCCGGTCGAGACTGTGCCGAGGTTTACGCCGCCGGAGACGACGGACACCAGCCCGGGATTCTTTGTGTAATAGGGCTGGCCGGTACCGGAAATCAGCGGCGTGTTGCCGGCATCCTTGTAGGCAATTCCGGAGATCGCCTGGACGCCATTGGGGTAGAAGCTCTTCAGATAGGGATAGAGGCCGCCAGTCCCGCCGCCAAAGGCGGCACTCAGTCCGTTGGCGCCGCCATTCTGGAAGCTGGAGGTCGACAGGCCGACGACATTGACATTGGGGCCGGTGGTGCCGCCGCCGATCGCAGGCTTGGCGATGGATGTGGTATTGTAG
>NZ_RZPH01000524.1:0-4151 GCF_004022825.1 Mesorhizobium sp. M7A.F.Ca.CA.004.04.2.1 | reverse complement strand
CCATCCGCTCGGGCGGCGGCAAATGGCCGGGCCTGGAGGCGCACAAGCTGCTCGATGCCGACTTCACGCCGATGCTGAGCCCGAAACTCGCGGCGACCATCGGCGGCGTCAGGGAACCGGCGGACCTGTTGCGGCTGCCGATCCTCGATCCCGGCGACATCTGGTGGACGCAATGGTTCGAGGCTGCCGGCGTGCATTCGCACGATCTTGCCAAGCGGCCCGGCAGCAGCATGGGCGCGCAGGCCTATGAGGCCAATGCGGCGATCGCCGGTCATGGCGTCGCGGTCCTGACCAGGGCGCTGTTCAAGGCGGAACTTGCCGACGGGCGCCTGATCCAGCCTTTCGATCTGGTTGGCGACGACGGCCATGCCTATTGGCTGGTCTACCCCGAAGCGCGCCGCAACGTGCCGAAGATCCGTGCCTTCCGCGACTGGCTGCTGGCCGAGATCGCCGGCTGACCGGCAAGCTTTCGGGCTGCGCCTGGTTCTCGCAGATCTATCCGCTGCTGCCTCACTGTATCCGGCCGGGATGATTCTCGCCCTGGCAATTTCCGCTCGTCCCGGCCTGCGGTGTCGCCCGGGTGCTGCGCTGCAGCATCGAATCCGACTTGACATAATTCACGCCAAGTGAGTAATTGCCCAAAGCCAAGGCAAATGCTCATCTTGGTTCAAGGGAGGAATTTGATGAAACTTCGCACGCTCACCCTGGGCTTGTTGTCGGCCAGCACGCTTGCGTTCGCCGCACATGCCGAATCCATCACCATCGCCACCGTCAACAATGGCGATATGGTCCGCATGCAAAAGCTGACCGAGGACTTCACCAAGGCGAACCCCGACATCCAGCTCAACTGGGTCACGCTCGAAGAAAACGTGCTGCGCGAGCGCGTCACCACCGACATCGCCACCAAGGGCGGCCAGTACGACGTGATGACCATCGGTACCTACGAGGTTCCGATCTGGGCCAAGCAGAGCTGGCTGCTGCCGCTCGACAAGCTCGGCGACGACTACGATGCCAAGGACATCATCCCCGCCATCGCAGGCGGCCTTTCGGTCGACGGCAAGCTCTATGCCGCGCCCTTCTACGGCGAAAGCTCCTTCGTCATGTACCGCAAGGACCTGATGGAGAAGGCCGGGCTGAAGATGCCCGACGCGCCGACCTGGGACTTCATCAGGCAGGCCGCCGACAAGATGACCGACCGCGCCAATGGCGTGAACGGTGTCTGCCTGCGCGGCAAGGCCGGCTGGGGCGAGAACATGGCCTTCCTGACCGCCATGTCGAACTCCTTCGGCGCGCGCTGGTTCGACGAGAACTGGAAGCCACAGTTCGATCAGCCGGAATGGAAGAACACGCTGCAGTTCTATGTCGACCTGATGAAGGCCGACGGCCCCGAGGGTGCGTCCTCCAACGGCTTCAACGAAAACCTGGCGCTGTTCCAGCAGGGCAAATGCGGCATGTGGATCGACGCCACCGTCGCTGCGTCCTTCGTCTCCGATCCCAAGGCATCGCAGGTCGCAGACAAGGTTGGATATGCGCTGGCACCCGACAATGGCCTGGGCAAGCGCGGCAATTGGCTGTGGGCATGGTCGCTGGCGATCCCCGCCGGGACGCAGAAAGCCGATGCCGCCCAGAAGTTCGTCTCCTGGGCGACCAGCAAGCACTATGCCGAACTGGTCGCTTCGAAGGAAGGCTGGGCCAACGTTCCTCCGGGCACGCGCTCCTCACTCTATGCCAATGCCGAGTACCAGAAGGCGGCTCCGTTCGCCAAGATGACGCTGGACTCCATCAACGCCGCCGACCCGACGCATCCGACCGTCAAGCCGGTGCCCTATGTCGGCGTCCAGTTCGTCGCCATCCCCGAGTTCCAGGGACTTGGCACCACGGTCGGCCAGCTCTTCTCGGCGGCTCTTGCCGGCCAGTCGAGTGTCGACGATGCGCTGAAGCAGGCCCAGGACGCTGCCACCGCGGCAATGACCGAAGGCGGATACATCAAGTAAGGCTCCTCCCGGTGCCGACTGCCGGTCGCCTCCTTGACCGGCAACGGCCGCCCGAATTCCCAGTTCGGGCGGCCGCCTTTAACGCCTTTTGAAAATTCAGTCTGACCAGTGAAGGGTGACGTCATGGCTACTCAGCAGACCCGTTCGCTTGCCCGTTTCATGATGGCGCCATCCGTGGTGCTGCTGTTCGTCTGGATGATTGTGCCGCTGGTCATCACCATCTGGTTCTCTTTCCAGCAATACAATCCGCTCAATCCGATCCGCGACGGCTTTGTCGGCTTCTCGAATTACGCGTTGTTCTATTCCAACCCGGCCTTCCTGCAGTCGATCCTCAACACGCTCACATTGGTGGTCAGCGTGCTCCTGATCACGGTGATCGGCGGTATCCTTCTGGCGCTGCTGATCGATCAGCCGATGTGGGGCCAGGGCATCGTGCGCATCCTGGTCATTTCGCCGTTCTTCGTCATGCCGCCGGTGGCCGCATTGGTGTGGAAGAACATGATCATGCACCCGCAATATGGGGTGTTCGCCGACATAGCGCGCTTCTTCGGGGCCCAGCCGATCGACTGGTTCGGGCAGCATCCGATGCTGGCGATCATCATCATCGTCGCCTGGCAATGGCTGCCTTTCGCCACGCTCATTCTCTTGACCGCGCTGCAGTCGCTCGACGGCGAGCAGAAGGAAGCCGCCGAGATGGACGGCGCCGGCTTCATCAGCCGCTTCATCTATCTGACGCTGCCGCACATGTCGCGCGCCATCACGGTCGTCATCCTGATCCAGACGATCTTCCTTCTCTCCGTCTATGCCGAGATCCTCGTCACCACCAATGGCGGCCCGGGATACGCCTCCACCAACCTGCCCTTCCTCGTCTACCAGAAGGCGTTGCTGGAGTTCAAAATCGGCCAGGCATCCGCCGGCGGTGTGATCGCCGTCATTCTCGCCAACATCGTTGCCTTCTTCGCCATGCGCGCCGTCGGCAAGAACCTGGACAAGTAAGGGAGGCTACGATGGCACGCTCAGTCACCACCCAGCACAAGACGATTGCGACAGTTGCCGCCTGGATCGTCGCCCTGCTGATCTTCTTCCCGATCCTCTACACGATCATCACCTCGTTCAAGTCGGAGCAGGAAGCCATCCAGGGCTTCAGCATCATCCCGTCGGGAACGTTCGAGAGCTATGCCGAGGTTCAGGCGCAGAGCGGCTACTTCAAATTCTTTTTCAACTCGGTGCTGCTCTCGGTCGGCTCGACCATCCTGGCCCTGCTCGTCGCCATACCGGCGGCATGGTCGATGGCCTTCTCGCCGACCAAGCGGACCAAGGACATCTTGATGTGGATGCTGTCCACCAAGATGATGCCCGCGGTCGCGGTGCTGTTCCCGATCTACCTGATCTTCCGCGACACAGGACTGCTCGACAGCCGGATCGGCCTGATGATCATGCTGATGCTGATCAATCTGCCGATCGTGGTGTGGATGCTCTAGACCTACTTCCGCGAAATACCGGGCGAGATCCTGGAAGCGGCACGCATGGACGGCGCGTCGCTGTGGAACGAGATCGTCTATGTGCTGACGCCGATGGCGGTGCCGGGCATCGCCTCGACGATGCTGCTCAACATCATCCTAGCCTGGAACGAGGCGTTCTGGACGATCCGGCTGACGACGACGGAAGCAGCACCGCTGACCGCCTTCATCAGCTCGTTCTCCAGCCCGCAAGGCCTGTTCTGGGCCAAGCTCTCGGCCGCCTCGACACTGGCCATCGCGCCGATCCTGATCATGGGCTGGTTCAGCCAGAAGCAGCTGGTGCGCGGCCTGACATTTGGTGCGGTCAAATAATTGATGGCGCGGTGAAGTAACGGAATTGCCCGAAGCAATCGGCAGAAATAACCCCTCGGGGAGGAAATCATGGGAAACATCACGCTCAAGAACGTCTCCAAATCCTTCGGAGCGACGTCCATCATCCCCGGTCTCGACCTGGTGATCGAGAATGGCGAGTTCGTCGTCTTCGTCGGCCCGTCGGGTTGCGGCAAGTCAACGCTGCTGCGGCTGATCGCCGGGCTCGAGGACACCAGCGGCGGCTCCATCAACATCGACGGCCGCGACGTCACCGGCGAGGCACCGGCCAAGCGCAAGCTCGCCATGGTGTTCCAGTCCTATGCGC
>NZ_RZPH01000523.1:0-4154 GCF_004022825.1 Mesorhizobium sp. M7A.F.Ca.CA.004.04.2.1 | reverse complement strand
TGCGCAGCGTCTGCGAGACGATCAAGGACGTGCCGGTCTTCGCCAACACCGGCGTGAACATCGACAATGTCCGCGATGTCCTTTCGCTGGCGAGCGGGGTCGTGATCGGGACCCATTTCAAGATCGATGGCAATACCTGGAACGCCGTCGACGGCGATCGGGTCAAACGCTTCATGGACGTTGTCGCCACTTTGCGCTGAGAACGGCTTCCACGGCGATGCCGGCCATCGCGCCGGCTCGCGGTGATCATATCGATCGTTGCGGGCCGGCGTCCGGAATGATCGACTGGTATCGAGCAGCGGGACACGACGAGGCAGACAGGTTCGCCCGCCTGCCCTTCCCGGCATTTCAATGGATTCGACATGGCGTTCGTTCTCGGTCTCGATATCGGCACCACCTCGACGATCGGCATTCTGATCCGGCTTCCCGATCAGGTGCTGGGCCTCGCCTCGCGCCCCGTCACGCTGCATTCCGAGCATGCGGGCTGGGCCGAGGAAGATCCCGCGCAATGGTGGACCAATGTCCGCGAGATCGTGCAGGAGCTGCTGAGGACCAGCGGCATCAAGGCCGAAGAGATCGTGGCGATCGGCACCACCGGCATGCTGCCGGCGGTCGTTCTTCTGGACGAGCAGGGCGAGGTGCTGCGACCGAGCATCCAGCAGAGCGACGGCCGCTGTGGCGCCGAAGTTGCCGAACTGCGGACCGAATGCGATGAGGCGGCTTTCATCGCCAAGGCCGGCAACGGCATCAACCAACAGCTGGTCACCGCAAAGCTGCGCTGGATAGAGCGTCACGAGCCGGAGGTGTTCAGCCGCATCGCCACCGTTTTCGGCTCCTATGACTATATCAACTGGCGCCTCACCGGTGAACGTGCGGTCGAGCAGAACTGGGCGCTGGAGGCCGGCTTCGTCGATGTTTCGACGCACCGGATCGACGACGACCTGGTGGCGCTCGCCCACATACCGCGCTCGGCCGTGCCACGAAAGATCGCCTCGCATGAGATCCTCGGTTCCGTCTCGGCGAAGACCGCGGATGAGACCGGCCTGATGGCGGGAACACCTGTCGTCGGGGGTGCGGCCGACATGATCGCTTCCGCGCTCGGCGCCGGAGTTGCCAAAGCAGGCGATGTCCTCCTGAAATTCGGCGGCTCGGTCGATATCCTGATCGCCACCGATCAGATCAAGCCAGATCCCCGCATGTATCTTGATTACCACCTGGTGCCGGGCCTGTTCATGCCCAATGGCTGTATGTCGACCGGCGGCTCGGGCCTCAACTGGTTCGTACGCAATTTCGCCGGCGGCGAGATGGCCACGGCACAGGCCGATGGTATTTCGGTACACCAGCGGCTCGATGCGCTGGCGGCAGAGCGTCCCGCCGGTGCCGACGGCCTCACCGTCCTGCCTTACTTCCTCGGCGAGAAGACGCCGATCCATGATCCAGCGGCTCGTGGCGTGATCGATGGGCTGACGCTGTCGCACGATATCGGCCATGTCTGGCGCGCTTTGCTCGAGGCCTATGCCTTCGCCATCGCGCATCATATCGAGGTGCTCAACGACATGGGCCACCGGACCGAGCGCTATCTCGCCTCCGACGGCGGCTCAAGCAGCAAGGTCTGGATGCAGATTGTCGCGGATGTCCTGCAAAAGCCGGTCCAACGCCTGACCGGGCACCCCGGCTCTTGTATCGGCGCTGCCTGGACGGCGGCGATCGGCGTCGGCCTGACCGACGACTGGTCGGGCGTTTCCGGTTTCGTCAGCTTCGCCGACCGGCTCGATCCCGACCCGCGCAAGGCTGACATCTACCGCGACGGCTATCGCCGCTATCGCGATCTTTATGCGCGCCTGTCGGCTCCTGGCGCGACCAGAGCGGGATCGTCATCGTGATGTATCGCGCCGTCGCCTGGGACATCGACGGAACGCTGATCGACAGCGAGCCGTTGCATCATCAATCCCTCCTCGCCGGCTGCCGCAACTGGAACGTCGATCTTGACGACCTGCCCGACCAAGCCTTTCGCGGCATCCATATGGGCGACGTCTGGACAATGCTGCGTCCGCGTCTCCCGGTCGGGCTCGACCAGGCGGAGTGGCTCGCCGCTATCAATGCCCACTACGTCGCGAACCGGGCGAACGCCGTCCCGATCCCCGAGGCGGTCGAGACGATTCGGACCCTGGCTGACCGCGGCGTCCCGCAGGTCTGCGTCTCGAATTCCGGCCGGCAAGTCGTCAATGCCAATCTCGATGGGCTCGGCGTGCTCGACCATATGAGTCTCACAATCAGCCTCGACGACGTGTCGGCCGGCAAGCCCGACCCCACGCCCTATCGCGAGGCCTGCCGGCAGCTCGCCGTAGCTCCAGGGTCGGTGGTGGCCGTGGAAGACAGCCGCACCGGCACAAAGGCAGCACGAGCCGCCGGTCTGTTCGTGGTCGGCTATCTCCCCAGCGGCGGCCTGCTCGGCGACGTCGATCTCAGCACCAACCGCCTGTCGTCGATCCTGGACCTGTTTCCCGGCTGAGGGTTTGCGCGTCGTTCCAAGTGTGCGCTTGACCATGCATGCAGGTTTGTAGCGTGATGGCAGCTGATCGATTCACATCGATCCGGTAGGAATCCTCTTGCGCCTCGGCGTCGTGAAACCGCGAACGACACCACACCCAGGATTGGACGCTTGATGAACGACCTCCCCCGAACACTTGCAGCGGACTCGCTCGGGCCAACCGTGACGATCGGAGAAATCCTGGTAGAGATCGTCGCGAGGCAGACGGGCACCGGCTTCCGGCAACCTATCGACCTCATTGGTCCCTTTCCGAGCGGCGCGCCCGCCATCTTCATCGATCAATGCGCACGTATGGGCGGAGCGGCCGCAATGGTGGGCGTGGTCGGCGACGACGATTTCGGCGTCGTCAACATGGAGCGCCTGAAGCGGGACGGCGTAGACACTTCAGCCATCGCTGTTTCCCCGGATTATCCGACGGGCAGCGCCTTTGTTCGCTACCGCACGGACGGAAGCCGCGATTTCGTCTACAACATCGCCAAATCCGCCGCCGCCCGACTGGAATGGAGCCCGCAGGTCGAGGCGCTGATCGCGCGTTGCGGGCATATCCATGTCATGGGAACGGTGTTCGCAAGTCCCGCAGCCTGGGCGATCACCGAACGCGCGATCCCGCTGATCAAGGCACGCGGCGGCACGATGTCGCTCGATCCGAACCTGCGCAAAGAATTGCTGGCGCACGGCCAGACCGAGGAGAAATTCGCCGGTCTGGTGGACGAAGCGGACCTGCTGCTGCCGTCGGGCAATGAATTGTTCCTGGCCGCCGGCACGGACGGGGAGGAACGCGCGATCGAGGCGCTGTTCAGACGAGGGGTCAAGGAGATCGCCGTGAAGCGCGGCGAACATGGCGCGTCAGCCCGTCAAAGCACCGGAGCCCGCGCCGATTGCCCCGGCCTCATCGTCGAGGAAACGGACCCCACCGGCGCCGGCGACTGTTTCGGGGGAGCCTATGTCGCATGCCGGCGGCTGGGGATGGCGCTGCAGACGGCGCTCGAATTCGCCAACGCGGCAGGGGCGCGCAACGTCACACGCCTCGGTCCCATGGAGGGAGCCGGCACGCCGGCCGAGCTGGAGGATTTCATGGCAAGAACGGCGAGAAGAAATTGATGCGTGTGGCGATCGACGATTTGCCGGACCTGCACAGGGACGGGAAGAAAATCGGGGTGACCTCGGTGTGCTCGGCGCACCCGCTGGTGCTGAAAGCCGCACTGCGCCACGGGCGGGAAACCGGCACCACCGTCCTGATCGAGGCGACGTGTAATCAGGTCAATCATCTGGGTGGTTATACGGGCATGACGCCGGCCGATTTCGCGGCGATGGTGGAAGCGCTCGCGGCAGCCGAGCAGTGCCCGCAAAAGCTGATCGTGCTTGGCGGGGATCATCTCGGCCCCAATCCCTGGAGAGACCGGCCCGCCGAGGAGGCGATGGCGCAGGCCGGGACGATGATCGATGCCTATGTCCGCGCCGGCTTCCGCAAGATCCACCTCGATGCCTCGATGGGCTGCGCGGGTGAACCGGCGGCGCTAGACGACCACACGGTGGCCGGGCGCGCGGCCAGGCTGGCAGGCGTCGCGGAGCAGGCGGCAGCGCAGAGCGGCGGGGGAAGCCC
>NZ_RZPH01000522.1:629-4155 GCF_004022825.1 Mesorhizobium sp. M7A.F.Ca.CA.004.04.2.1 | reverse complement strand
GCGACTTGCCTTTGCGCAGTGGCTCGATGAAGCTTGCAAATGGTTCATACGCGCCGTCGAGTCCGACTTTCGCCTGGCGACAGGGCGTCGCTCATTTGCCTGGTGACCGTCACAATGAAGGCCTGATCGCCGACTTCAGTCTCCTCGACAATCTGGTGATGGCCCGCCCACCGCATCGTGGGCCGTTCTTCGATCGCGCCGCTGCCATTGCCATCGCGGGTGACCTCATCGCCCAGTTCGGCATCAAGACGCAAAGCGTCGACGCGTCCTGCCGTTCGCTCTCGGGCGGCAATTTGCAAAAGGTGGTGATCGGCAAATGCTTGGCTGTCCAGCCACGTCTGCTCCTGCTCAACAATCCTACACGCGGCGTCGATATCGGCGCCCGCGCGGAAATCTATCGCATCATTCAGCAGAAGGCGGCGCAGGGCCTCGCCGTGATCCTGTCTTCAGAAGACATGCCTGAGCTGATCGGTATGTCGGACCGTTTGCTGGTGCTCCGGCAAGGACAAATTACGCATCGCATCGAGACGGCAGCCGATGCCACCGAGCATGACATCATTGGACATATGGCCTGACCATGGAAACGAACGTGACCTCGATCGCCACCAAGAGACCGAACGCAACCAGGGAACCCGGCGTCAATGCCAGGTTCGAAGTCGTCAAACGCGGCTTTCCGCTTGCCATGCTCGTCCTGCTCATTGTGATCTTCTCGATAGCCTCGCCACGCTTCCTGACCTTCAGCAACCTTCTCATCGTGCTTCAACAGGGCACGGTGCTGCTGGTTGCTGCGCTCGGCATGACCTTCGTCATCATGGCCGGTTCAATCGATCTTTCGGTCGGTTCAATTGTTGCACTGGCGGCATTGGCAGCCGCATTGACAGCTGACAGCCTTGGCGCCGCGGCGATCATTCCCGCCATTGCCGTCGGTGCTGTTGCCGGATTGATCAACGGCGTTCTCCTGGCCAAAGGCAAGGTGCCGTCCTTCATCGCAACCATGGGAGCGATGGTGGTCTATCGCGGCATCGTGCTGCTTTTTACACGTGGCGCTCCTGTCTCGATCGAGGATGAGCAATTCCTTGATGTCTATACCAATCGGACTTTGGGCATTCCGCACTCCGTGATCGTTGGCCTGGTGCTGATGGTTGTCGCGTATGGCATCATCAACAGGACGGTGTTCGGGCGCGAGGTTCGCGCCATAGGCGGTGGGGAACGTGTCGCCATTCTAACGGGCATTCAGGTCGCGCGCGTGAAAATCTATATGTATGTGCTTCTCGGTGCCTTGTGCGGCATTGCCGGCTTGCTACAAGCCGCGCGCGCCATGGCCGCCACCGCCCAACTCGGGGAGGGGCTTGAACTGGACGTCATAGCCGCGGTGGTCGTCGGCGGAACACCATTGACTGGAGGCGTAGGCAGTGTTGTCGGTACCATGCTGGGTGTTTTGATCATCACTCTGCTTTCCAACGGCATGAACATGGCCGGTGTCGATCCGTACCTTCAGAATATCGTCAAGGGTACGGTTTTGGTCTGCGCCGTATTCGTGACCATTGATCGCAAGAAGATCGGCATCATCAAGTGAGCGTCGACCTGCGGTTGGGCGAGATCTCGCGCCTTTCTGATCTTCGTGCACTCGACGTTGTATCTCCAGTCTGCTGGCGAACTCGCTGCTGGTCGCCGTCCGTCGCTCTCCCAGCCACGTACGCCATGGTGCGGTTGAAGGGTGGCGGTCGCTTCCTGCCGGCTTTCACGCAGGCGACCTACGTGGCGTAAGCGGTTCGCCCAATTTGACTCAAGAAGCTGATTCAGCATTTGCTGACCATATTCATTTTGAAACGAATGGCAGCTTTGCGCCTCCGTTCGCTAATTCGGGATGCCTTTGCCACTACCCAAAGGCAGACGTCACCCGAAAGCCGTTCCCTCTGGGTAAAAAAGCCGCGTTACCTCTTTGGCCAGCTCATGGGTTCCGACAGCGCCTGCATAACGTGGAGCTCAAAAGCGCCGGGCGCGTGGCTTGCCTCGGCCAACTGCCGGGCATCCCACTCTCGGACAATGCTGCCCTCGGCCAGAAGCACCGCGCGGTTGCAAAGGCCGGGAACGGCTTCCACGATATGGGTGGAGATGATGACCGCGTGGCTGCCCCCTCAGTGCGATGGCACGGATGATGCGCTTGACCTCAAAGGCGGCGAGCGGATCGAGGCCATTCAGGGATTCGTCGAAGATGAGCAGCGGTGGCGCGCCGAGCAATGCGGCGGCAATGGCAATCTTGGCCTGCGTGCCAAGCGAATATTCGGCAATCGGCCGTTCGAGCCAGCGCCTCAGCCCCAATCTCTCGACAACTTCGACGCCAGGCCAGTCATTCTCCGTACAGCCACGGATCGACGCGACGAGCTGGAGATATTGCCGCCCGGTGAGCGCTGCCGGCAGTTCAGGCGGATCGATGGCCAGACCGAAGCCGGCCTTGGCGGGCTCCGGCGCGCTGGCGAGATCGCGGCCGTCGATCGCCACACTTCCCTGGAGCAGCCGGATCTGACCGGTGATCGCCTTCAGCAAGGTGGATTTTCCTGAGCTGTTTGCGCCGAGCAGGCCAAGGATGTCACCCCGATCGAGCGTCATCCCGATGCCGGCGACAACTGGTCGGCCCCCATAGCCGGCGCCGAGCCCGCGAACCGCGAGTATCTCGACAGGATCGACACTGCTATCCATGGCGATATCTCCGTTGCGCCCGGTGCCACAGGAACAGGACAAGGGCGGCAAAGCCGATCAGCACCGTGCGCCCATATTCGAGCGACTCGTAGCTGGTGTAGGCGATGGCGCCGAGGAAGCTCAGCGCGGCGACGAATGGCGCGGTCATGAAATAGGCGGCAAACACCGCATAGGCGCCGTTCAGCGCCAGCAGCCAGAAGCCGCTAGCGAGCGGCATCGCCCAGGCCGAGGCTCAGCCGCCAAGGCAGCAACGGCCGGCAGGAGAAAGTAGGCGACCGACAATTGCAGGGGCAGCCGCGCCAGGCGCAGCCAGGCCCTGGTGAAGCCGAGCGGAGCCGTGCGCAGCACTGGCGAGTCCAGCGGATGGAAGCGCGCGCTCAGCATGAAGACGAGAAGGCCGCCGGTCAGGCCGGCCATGGCCGCCGGCACGGCATCGTGACGAACGAAGCTGATGGAGGCAGCAACAACCGTCGCGAAACCAAACAGGATGGCTGCTCCCACCAGCCGCCACGAAAGTACTATGCGGCCGGCGGGTAGATCCCAGGCCCAGCTGGAGAGCCACGCCGGTGTCGAACGATCGACGGCACCTAGCAAGGGCCGGCGCCCGTCCGGATCCCTTGCCAGATCGGCAGTGTCGGCGTTGACCAGGTCGCGCGCGCTCCGCAGGCACAGGACGGCTGTCGCACAGAAGCTGGCGCCAAACAGGATCGCGGCGCCGAGACCCCAGGTCGGTGCCAGTGGTTTTGCAATGACGAGACAGCCAAGGCCTACTGCTGCTGCGACGATGAAAACAATGGGGACGCCCAGCGCACACGCCGCCACCGCC
>NZ_RZPH01000522.1:0-619 GCF_004022825.1 Mesorhizobium sp. M7A.F.Ca.CA.004.04.2.1 | reverse complement strand
CCGCCACGGCCGCCATGCGCCGGCGCTCCCGAAGCGACAGCGGCAAAGCCTTCAGGAAAGGCGCGAAGGCGCGCGACAGGCAAAGCCTGGCGAGCGCGTTGCCAGCGAAGCCGCCAAGAATGAGAAGCGCGCTCGGCAAACCAAGCAGCCACAGCGCCTGCTCCTGCCGCAGCGTGGCCGCCCCGGCCTGCAACGCGACAACGACGTCGGCCATGGCGTAGGCAAAAAGGGCCCAGCCACCAAGCCCGATCCAGGCAAGGTCGCGGCGGCGCATCGAGCGCAAGCCAGCCGAGAGTTCGCGTCGGAGCAAGGTCAGGACAAGCCCGTCGTGCCGCATTGTTCCATCTTCGTGATCGGGCCTCAAAGCCGGTTGGATATCGACATAGGTCGGTGACGATTGTGCCGCCAGTAGGGCCGTAGCGGCTCAGCCTCCCACAGAGGTTTGGCGGTTACATTCTTCAGCGCCATCAGGAGATAGCCCTGCATCGTCGCCTGAAGGCTGGTCGTGGCGGTGCGCACCCCGCCGTCGCGTCCTTCACCGCCGCTTCGTCAAAGGGTTTGGCTGTTTGTGCCGCCGCCACAATGGTGCCCGCGGCACGCAGTTCGCGCAGTGCCTGGA
>NZ_RZPH01000521.1:0-4156 GCF_004022825.1 Mesorhizobium sp. M7A.F.Ca.CA.004.04.2.1 | reverse complement strand
CCAGGTGTCACGCATCGACAATGTCGCCGGCGACCGCAACCTGGTCTGCTCGTGCCCGCCGCTGTCGGATTATCTGGGTGCCGCGGAGTAATTACGCTGAGCGCAAGGCCGGCTTGATCGGCTCGGCCTTGCCCATCCTCTTGCGGCTGATGACGCAATTTCGTCCGGCGCGTTTGGCGGCATAGAGCGCCGCGTCCGCCTCGGCGAGCACGTTGTCCAGCCTGCTGCCGCTTGCCTCGCCAAAGCCGATGCCGCCGCTGACCGTGCTGCGCAACTTGCCGAGCTGGGTGGGGACGATTTCGGTGCCGAACGCCACGCCTATCTTGCTGGCGAGATCGTAAGCCTTTTCATCCGTCATCCGCGACATGACGATTGCGAACTCCTCGCCGCCAAGGCGAAAAGCGTCGACGCCGGGCCGGGCATATTTCTTGATGACGGCGGCAAAACGGCACAAGACCTGATCCCCTACCGGGTGACCGTAGACATCGTTCGTCCGCTTGAAATGGTCGAGGTCGAACATGACGATGGACATGAACGGACCGAAACTCCGTTCGCCGTAGAGCGACGTCAATGCCCGGCGGTTCAGCAACCCAGTCAGCGGGTCGGTCATGGTCTCGGCCTTGAGTTCAATTTGCGCCTGCAGATGATGGAGGGAGAGCGTCAATGCTCCGAGCCCGGTCATGCAGGCGACCGCCACCACGGAATTCAATCGTTCGGCCCAGTTGTCGGGCGCAACCCCGAGCGTCCATTGCCCCTTGGTCAGCAGAACCACGCCGCAAAGCGCAAACGACATCGCGCAGGTGCCGCTCAGAAACGAAACCACCAGAAGGATGCGGCGATCGTGACTGCCGTTGATCCAGAACATGGCGCCGATCGCCGACAGCAGCGCCGTCACCGTGGTGTAGGTGACTATGAAGCCAATGCCGTCAAAGCCCATAAAGGTCACGACGGCACAAATGGCCATGGCGGCAAGCGCAGGTGCAACGGCACGTCCGTAGCCGGGCACCCCCAGAAATTGCATGGCCGACAAGCAGATGATCAGGAACCCCAGGCTGAGCAGTGCAAGCACGATCTGGCAAAGCAGCGGATCGGGATCCTTGGTGTACCGCCAGAACAGGATCACATGCGCAACGAGCACCAGAATTCCGCACGCAACCGTCAGCACGAAACCTGCCTTGGGCGCGGTGAACCAAATGGCAAACATGGTGACGCTGAGGCATATGCCCGACAGCGCGGCTGCGAGCAGAAGCGAACTGAAGTCCAGCATATCGGGCAAGGGCCTCTTGAGCGTCGGCGGTTGCGCTGCATTCTAGGTCAGCGGCAGCCCTCAGATACGGGTTTTCAGGCAATCCTTCGATGCAACCTGCGGATAGGGTTTACAAAGCGTCGATGGCACGTGTCCCGAAACCGGACCCATGGATGCGAGATCAACCCTTGTTCAAGAGAGCGAGGTTGGCGTTGACGACTGTTGGATCGGCCATGCCGGCCTTCGCTTCGAGCAGCAACGCCTTGGCCTTCTTGCGATTGCCGCGCAGCAGTTGCGAATAGCCCATATTGTTGACGATCTGCGGCTTGCGGCCGGCGACCTTCAAAAGCTGGCCGTAGGCTCGGTCGGCGAAGTCGAAGCGGCCGAGTTCATCATAGGAAGCGGCGAGCCCCATCCAGGCCTCCGCATTGTCGGCTTTCAACTCGACGGCCTTGCGGAAGTGCTTTTCGGCGAGGCCGTAATTGGCGTCGCGAAACTGCGCCTTGCCTTGCGCCAGATCGGAGGTTTCGGTGTCGTTTGCCGCCGGTTGGATGGCGGTGGTCTTGGTGGTGTCGACGCCACTCGTCGTACAGCCAGACATCATCAAGACGGCCGCCATTGCGGCCATTGCCGTGAAATTACTGTGACGCATGCCCCTGCCTCATCGCCCGATTTGCCGGGTCGTTCTTCAGGAAACACAATATATCAGCGGCGATTAAACTTCGGTGCCGAAACGCCGCCAAAATTCGGCTTCGGGCACACCAGCCATTAACCACCAGGCACCAGACGAAGACCTATTCCTAAGAGAATCCCGGCAGCAAGGAAGCGAGCGGCCTTTCACGGCCCCATGACCTTGAGTACTTCAGGAACCGGATAGCGGTTGCCGTCATAGCGCAGCCGGTAGGTCCGTTTCACCGGCTTGCCGGGATGGGACTGGCACTCGCCATCCTTGTCGGGAGACGGGTCATCGGTTTGCGTCCGCTCGAGCGCGACCATGTCGTGATAGCCGTGATGGCTCGTCGGGCTCATTGCCAGGCTGACCTCGGTCGAATGAAAGGATCCCGCGCAATTGGTGTCGCCCTCGCCGCCATTGCCGGCCACGACAAGGCCATCGAGTACCAGGCGCAGGGCATCGTCGGCGAGAACATAAAGCCGCAGGTCGGTTTCGCTGAAGGGATTGGCCTGCGAATGGTTCGCGATTTCGATGCGCAGGCCGAAGGCCATCACCCCGGGCGCCAGCCTGTAGCGGCCGGTATCGAACTCGATCTTGCGGATGGCGATGGCATCATCGGCGATCAGCCCCGGCTGGAGCAGGCGCAGGCGCACACGCTGGCTGTTCCTGTCGACGACCAGAAGCTCGATATCGCCGACATGGCCATCGTCGCTGGATTGGGCGCTGTCGATCAGCGGCACGGCTACCAACAGCAGGTCGTCATGGGCAGGCCAGATCTTGCAGCTCAGCCCAAACGGCGCGTCGCCATCCGTCAGGGCGATGCTGATATGAGGTTCGAGCGTGAACGAGGTGCCGTCGGCGCTCTTTCGAGCTTTGGGATAGGCCTGCTGCACCAGGGCGGCGGCATCGCCGCAATCGTCGGCCACGGCCCAGGCGGGCGACAGGGTGGCTGCGGCAAGGCCGAGGAAGAGGGTGCGCAACAGCATGGACTTCTCACCTGCAAGGCCGAGTACGGTCATAACAATGGTTTGTCAGTCCCCCTGCTAGGACTTTTGTGGGGCGCTCGCTAGAGCCGGACGATTTCAGCTCGAATCGAAGCCTCACACCTTTCGGCATCATGCTATTGCGCCGTCATTTTGACGATGACTGGAATGGCCGCGATCATCAGCACCACCGGTAGGATGCATACCACCACCGGCACCGACATCTTGGCCGGCAGAGCGTGCGCCTTTTCCTCGGCCAACGACATACGCTTATGGCGCATGTCGTCGGAAAAAACGCGCAACGCCCCCGACAGGCTGGTGCCGAGTTCCTTGGACTGCTGCAGCAGCGTGGCGAAGGAACGCACTTCGTCCAGGCTGAGGCGGTCGGCGAGCGCCTTCAGCGCATCGTCGAGGCTGCGCCCTGCCCTCAGCTCCAACGACACCAGCTGCAGGTTCTGGCTGAGCGCGGGATAGGTCTTGGCGAGTTCCTTGGAGACGCGCTCTATGCCGGCCTCCATGCTCATGCCGGCATCCGAGCAGACAATCATCAGGTCCATGAAATCGGGAAAGCCGTTGCGGTACTCGCGCCTGCGTTCCCGCACTTTCTGGCTCAACACCAGGCCGGGCAGGAAATAGCCGGCCGCTCCCGACAGGATGACGAATGTCCAGCGACTGGCCATCGTCGCGTCCGGGCTGGCCATCCACCGGTTGAGCACAAACACACCGATTGCCGTGCCGATCATCGCGCTGAACCGGATCAGGAAGAACGTGCCGACAGCGCGCGGCTCCATGTAGCCCGCCTGGATGAGCTTCATGCGCAGCCGGGCGACATTTTCCGGATCGCTCCTGGCGTAGAATTCCTGCGCCCGCTTCACTGCCTTCTCGCGCACGACGCCGGTATTCTTCTTCTGCACCGGCTCTGGTTTGGCGGCCACGGGGCCGTTGTCGACCCTGAGCCGGCGCATGACCTCGTTGCGGTCGCCCTTCGCCATGACAACAGGCCAGGCAACAGCGGCAGCACCCGCCGCCAGCAGCAGGATGGCCACCGGCATCAATGAGGTCGGCGCAAGCGAGGCGAGGAATTCGATGAAGCCCTGCATGTCAGAACTTGAAATTCGACATTTTGAACATGATCAGATTGCCCAGCATCAGCCAGGTGATCGAGCCGCCGAGCAGGTACCAGGTTTTCGCCGCGCCCCAGACGTCGCGGTAGAAGCCCGGCATCAGCGCCATAATGGCGGTGAACAGCAACGC